>JAYTBF010000241.1:0-3639 GCA_043737175.1 Burkholderiales bacterium | reverse complement strand
CCAGAGGGGAAACAGTTTCAATTGAGGTCGAAACGCCGCACCCTTACGCCAGCCAATCTATGAGCGGGCCAATCTGGGGCTCCAATCTATCGTTGATGTCTGACCTCGGTGGATCCTGCTTCATTCCCGATATACAAGGCGGCATATTATTTTTCGAAGAGATTGGGGAAAAACCGTATGTCATCGAACGAATGCTGCTGCAGCTTTATCATGCCGGCATTTTGACGGCGCAGCGCGCAATTGTGCTGGGCGAATTTACCTCCTGTGAGCCCGACAAGGAACGATTCCCTTACGGAATTGACCACATCATAAAGACGTTACGCTCGATCCTGCCAATACCCGTATTAACAGGACTGCCATTTGGACATGTCGGCAAAAAATTAACCATCCCATATGGCGCGGACTGTACGCTCGATATTCGAGACGGTCGTTATCAACTAACGTTCTGAAACTGCGACGAGTCACGCCTTGTTAACGCCGACACTTTTATTGATATCCGTCGGTTTGGCGATGGACGCGGTCGCGGTCGCAATCGCCAGCGGCCTTTCCGTTTCAAGGGTTTCTGCCCGCGACGCTTTCAAAATGGCGTTGTTCTTTGGTCTCTTTCAGGCGCTCATGCCGTTGGCCGGGTTTGTATTGGGACTGGCGCTGGCATCATGGCTGGCGGCATTCGACCACTGGATTATTTTTATATTGCTGACCGGGATCGGCGTCCACATGATTTACGAGGCAAAAAGTGTCGGCGACGAAAAATTGCATTCGCCATTTCGCACCAACAAACTGTTGGTGCTCGCGACCGCCACCAGCATCGACGCTTTCGCAGTGGGTGTCGGCTTCTCGCTGCTGGATTCCGGGCTGGTCGTCACCGTCGCCACCATCGGTCTGGTCACATTCGCCCTGTGCCTGCCGGCGGTTTGGTTTGGCGCAAAATTGGGTAAATTGTTTGCCAAACGTGCCGAAATTTTTGGCGGGCTGGTATTGATTGCCATCGGCTGCAAAATTTTGTTTGAACACCTGAGTGCAGGAATCTGACGTGGATGCAAAAACAAACATAGCTCGTACCATCTATCGCGCCTGCAATCTTTGCGAAGCCATATGTGGACTGGAGATCAAAATAGAAGGTCGAAAAATCATCAGTATTCGCGGTGATGATGCCGACCCATTTTCACGCGGGCACATTTGCCCCAAGGCAGTGGCGCTCAAGGACATTCATGAAGATGCCGATCGGGTGCGCCGGCCAATGCGGCGGACGGGAACGGATTGGCAGGAAATCAGCTGGGACGAGGCGTTTGATTCGGCGGCCGACGGGCTCGCAAAAACAATGCTTGCACATGGCGACAATGCGGTTGCCCTGTATGCCGGCAACCCGAATGTGCACAACTTTGGCCACCTTCTCAATTTTCCGCCCCTGGCAAAATTAATTCGTTCCAAGAATACTTTTTCGGCATCGTCGGTTGATCAACTGCCACAACAACTGGTGTCTTATTTGATGTTTGGCCATCAGTTTTTGATTCCGATTCCAGATATCGATCACACCGACTATTTTCTGATTTTGGGCGCCAATCCCATTGCGTCCAACGGCAGCATGATGACCGTTCCCGATGTCGGCAAACGCTTAAAAGATATTCAAGCCAGGGGCGGCAAAGTGGTGGTAATCGACCCACGCCGCACCGAGACTGCGGCGGTGGCCGATGAACATTATTTTATTCGCCCGGGCGCGGACGCAGCCTTGCTGGCGGCAATACTGAATACCCTGCGCGAGGAAAATTTAACACCACCACCGAATGCAAAAAGGCTGAATGGATTTGACGCCGCCATCACGGCGCTCAAAGGATTGACCGCCGAAGCAGTCGCCGATTTTGTCGGCATCAATGCCGATGTCATCCGCCGCATTGCACGAGATTTTGCAGCCGCCAAACGGGCGGTTTGTTACGGTCGAATGGGCACCACCACGCAGGAATTTGGTACCGTCAATCAATGGCTGATATATATGATCAACATTGCCACGGGCAATCTGGATCGTGTTGGTGGCGCCCTGGTCACCACGCCGCTGATGCCCATCACCGGCACGGGGACGCGCGCTGGCGGCCATGCGCGCTGGCGATCACGGGTACGAGGACTGCCGGAAACAAATGGCGAGTTACCGGTTGCAGCCTTGGCCGAAGAAGTGCTGACACCAGGGGACGGGCAGGTTCATGCCGTGGTGACCATTGCCGACAATCCGATTTTATCGACACCCAATGGGAGGCAGTTGGATCGAGCGTGCAGTCAATTGGACTTTATGTTGGCCATCGATATTTTCATCAATGAGACCACCCGCCATGCGACCTTGATCCTGCCGCCGACTTCGGCACTCAATCATGATCACTTCGATTCCGTGTTCAACGCCTTTGGTGTGCGCAACACTGCTCGGTTTAATAGGGCAATCTGGCCGCGCGAGGCGGACGAACGCTACGACTGGGAAATTTTTGAAGGCGTGGCATCTCGTCTCGCGACCAAACTGGATCGCCCCTATTCTCCACCGCCGAAGGTAGAAGAAGTTGTTGCCGCGGCGATTACACGCAGCCCTTTCCGACAAGGCATCACATTCGAATCACTTCACGCCGCCGAGCACGGCCTGGATCTTGGCCCGCTGGTGCCGTCTTTATTCGACAGACTTGAGACTGCCGATAAAAATATCAACTGTGCACCACCCGCGATACTGGCTGACTTGGCGAGATTACGCATGGCGATCAATACAACCACGACCCCGGCACTGACTTTGATCGGCCGCCGGCACGTGCGTAGCAACAATTCATGGATGCACAATGCCCACCGCCTGGTCAAAGGTAAGCCTCGCCACCATCTCTTGATGCATCCGGATGATATGGCCGCGCGCAAAATCAGCGACGGCGCACTGGTGCTGGTGCGCTCCCGGGTGGGTGAGGTGCAAATTGTAGTGGCAGCCTGCCTCGATTTAATGCCCGGCGTCATTTCGATCCCACACGGCTTCGGACACGGTCGTGCCGGGGTACACATGCAGACCGCTCAACAATATGCCGGCGTCAGCGCCAATGACCTAACCGACGATCAAAAACTCGACGAAATCTCCGGCAATGCCGTACTGAATGGGGTACCCGCAGAGGTGTTTGCAATTTAGCCGGGATTTTCCATTAGGGTTTGGGATGACAACGAGGTTATTTTTGAGTGGATTTTCTGTTGACTGACGAACGAATAGCTGGCTATTCGGGAGGAAGAAACAGGAAATACGCCAAAAATAGACCGTTGGCACCCAAACAGTCCCGAAGGGGCGCCTAATGGAAAATCCCGGTTTAATGCGGCAGGATTCATAAACAACTGTCAACCGGCGACCGGTGACGGCGTTAATTCAGCGCGGACCGGCGATGGTCGCTCACTCCGCCACTACTTCAAAGGATTTCGCCATGAAAAAACTTGCCGCCATAGTACTACTTGTGTTGCCGTTTTGCCTCAGCAGCGCGTTTGCCGAGGAAAAAGCACCTACCCCACAACAAATCAAAATGAAAGCCTGCAACAAAGAAGCCAAGACCAAAGAACTAAAAGGCGACGACCGTAAAAAGTTCATGTCAACCTGCCTCAAAAAGGATGCGGAAGTAAAACCTGCGCCGGCAAAAAAATAGC
>JAYTBF010000240.1:0-3640 GCA_043737175.1 Burkholderiales bacterium | reverse complement strand
TAAAAATATTTGATGCAACCGAGTTTGACTTATATGGTGAACCTATTAAATAAAATAAATATGAAAAAACTAAATTTAATTATAAACTGTGCAATTCTGTTCTTTTCAATTACCGTTACCGCTCAATTGGACAGAAGAAACGATATCAGAAGCAATAGCATGAATACTCCCGAGGCGGATAACGAAAAACGCCAGGAAGTGTTTGAAAAAGAAAAAGCCAAATACATAGAAAAAACAGTGGCCAAATTAAAGACCGATTTAGATTTGGATGCGCTTCAGGAGATTGCAATTAAACAAATTATTACTGAAAGTGGCAGAATTGAAGGTATCATACTTAAAAAAGAAGAGGGTGACGAAGCAAAAATGAAAGCAATTCAATCTCGCGAATCACTGGCTCTAATAGGCCGCAAATTCACAAAGGCGACGTAGCGCCTCAACAATTTTCCTAATTTCCTTTTCTGAGAGGCTCACTCAAGTTTCCCCATCTGTTTGTTATTCGATGGGCTTTCGTGTTTGGTAAGCAAATCGGGAACGGTCACACCCAAAGTTGAGGCCAAAACCTCAAGCGTGCTGAGCGTGACATTTCGTTCGTGGCGCTCAACCGAACCGATATATGTGCGGTGCAAGCCGCATTGCTCGGCCAGTTCTTCTTGAGAAAAACCCCTTTCTCTACGAAAAGTCTTAATGTTCTCAGCCAGTACAGCGCGGAGAGTGTCGCTCGATTTTCTGACCATACTCAAGCCCTAATTGATCATCAGGCTGAGATTGTCAGCAAATGACGACTATAAGGCGACAGACTATAAGTAGCAATTGGTGCGCGCCGTCTACGGGCAGGGATGAGTGGATGACGCCCAACGTTCGAGGTAAGAGGCCGCGCGCTTTTGCGCGGTCCCGCGACCGAAGGGAGCGAACTTGACCGAAATGTTGGAGATACGGCGGACTGGATTCCAGCCTTTATCGAAGTGTATCCCTGTGGGACGCGGAAATGACGGCTTTATAAGGCAGCTTGTCGCCTTTATTACTGACCAATGTGTAATCCCACCCATCAATTCCGACCCAGCCCCGCCAGATCAAAGGCATAACTCGCCTTAAAAAATATTTCGTTAATACGCCGTTGGTAATTGGCGCCGGGCTCGATGGAGCGGGATGAATTCACACCCAAATAAAAATTGGTGCCCAATCCACGTTTGTGGCTATACACCAGCGAGCGTGTTTCGGTTTTGTCAAACGGGGTGACGCGCGACTCGTACAGCGACGGCGCACGGCGGGTACCGTTGTATTGGGCGATCAATCGCACGCTGTCGCGCGCAGTCAGGTGATATACCGACGTCAGTTGGCCGGCGCGCTCACGGATGATGGTGGCGGTGCCGATCACATTGTCCTTGTGATTGATGACCGACTCTTCCAGCCGTGGTTGTATTTCCCAGCGATTAAACAGACGAATGGTGGCATTGGCCTGAAAATAATAACCGCGCCCGATCCGATTGTTGGCAACATCGCCGCGCTCACCGATTGCGGACTCGATATGGAAACTCGACAACCAATTACCCGGCGTCCAGTCGAGCCAGCCAAATGCCTGACTTCGTGACAAGGGATCACCAGTCGCACGGAAACGAATTTTTTGATGAGGCCGCGCCTCAATTCCAAAATGTAATTTGTTGGCGGTGAATGCCACACCCAAATTTTGCTGTTGATAAAGCACCCGCCCATCCAGATCAAGTTTGCGCTCCAGATTAAGATAGGGCGCGATCTCGGTCAATCCCATCACATCACGCCAGCGCCGGGTAATTTCGCTGTACGCGCGGCGCGTGCCAACCTGACTGAAGAAGCCATTGTCGGCACGAAAATCACGGCCGATTTCTTCAACGGCACCAAAGCTTCCCCATTGGTCATTTGAGTAGTTGAAGTCGAACAAAAGCGCGGAATCACTGGCGCTGGTTTTGCCGTTGATCTTGTTGCGTTCATCATTTGTATTTGACCAAAGTGCATTGCCACGAATACGAAATTCACCGTTTGGCCGCCACACAACATCACCGCCGATGACCTGATTGGTCAGGGTTGGTTTGGTGGCGGTGGTTTCATAAGTGCGGTCGGTCAATACCCCGCCAATGGTCCATGCGCCGCTATCGAGCCGGATACGCCCGATGGTGGCAATTGACTTGGTATCTTGTATCGCCACTCTGGTATTGAGCGAGCCGGGCAGCAGAATCAAACCCTTGCCATCGTCACGCACCGTCAGGATGGTCAGATCCATGCCCTCGGCGCGACGTGTGGCGCGCAGCCCCCACGCCGGGTCGGTGATCGAGCGGGTATAGATGGTGCGAAATGGCGTCGATAAAATATCCGAGCCTTCCAGAAAAAACGGGCGTTTCTCCCGAAAGAAAAGCGCAAATTGGGCATTGGCGGCGAGCTGCGGTGAATCCAACTCCACCTGTGAAAAATCCGGATTCAACGTGCCGTCGAATACCCAATCGGCTGTCGGACGAAATTTCACATCGAGGCTTGGCACAAAATCGGTGGTGCGTTTGTCTGCCACGCCCGATTCACGATCACGCGTGGTGCGCAAGGTGACATTGGGCGTGACGGTAAATTCACGCCCGTCCGGTAAATCCTTTAATCCGGAAACAGTCTGCGCATAACAAAGCAGACAATTTGATTCGCGTGGAATACGCCCGTTACTGATGCGATAAAGATTGTCGCGAGTAATGCCGCGCCCCAAAAATACACTCCAGTTTTCCGCAGGCGGGCTCGCATAACGCATGACCGAAAACGGAATACGAATCTCCGCACTCCAGCCATCGGCCAGCCTTGCCACTGCCGCATCCCATTCAAAGTCTGGTGAAAAATTCTCGTTCTGACTGTCTTCGTGAAAAATGCCATCACCAATTGCGCCCGCCGCATTCACCCGAAAAATTTGCGCAAATTTACGCGAGCCAACCGGATCGAGGTACACCGCAAAAAAATCCTGCGAGCCATTCACCTGATCACGACGTACCAGCGGCGCTTCGATTTGGGACGGATCGGGGTCATAGGCACGCATGGCGAAATAGATTGCGTGTTTGTCATAAACAATGCGTGCCTCGGTTTTATATTTGGCCGCCGCCTCGCGTGGGCGGTACTCGTAAAAATCCGAAATGACCGTCGCCCGTGACCAAAACGGCTCATCCGCTTTGCCGTCCAACTGTACCTTTTCCCCATCCGCCAAACGCAATGCCTGTGCGGCCGTAATGCGTCGCTCAATTGGTGTGAGAGCGGCATTGTTTGCTGGTGGCTGCGCGTGCGCGGGTGTGGGCGCGGCGGCGATAAAAATGATCGACGCGAAAATAAACAACGCGGGTGTTCGGGAAATTATTCCGGACATAAGAGTTTTTATCATTTAAATGTTAGCGAGCCGTGGATGATACGCGGATCGTTGACGGTTGGGCATGTTGATGTGAGGGGTGACGGAAATCGCAGATTGAAATGCAGGTGAAAAATAGTGGGCGCTGGTTTGCGGAGTCACAATGCGGGGGCCGGCGCTGATTGGGCTGGTTGGGTACGTCAGTATTTTCCAATCGTAGGATGCGTCTGAAACTGTTTTGCTTCAGGCGGCGACTTTGGATCTACGGTTGAAGGAATGGAAGAGACGTTTCTTTGCCTC
>JAYTBF010000239.1:0-19496 GCA_043737175.1 Burkholderiales bacterium | reverse complement strand
CGCTGGTCAAAACCAACGTACCCAAACTGATGACCGGTGTGGCCACCCTGGCCGTGCCTTTGGTGGCGGAGCCGGGGGTGGGTGCGAATTGGGAAGGTGCACACTGATGGAAGCGACATTGTCGGCGGTCCGGTTCAAGCGGCTCAAATGGTTGGTTTTTGGCTCCGTTCTTTGGGCGACAGTCGTGCCATTGCCAATGCAAGAACAAGACTTTCCAGAATGGATTTTTTGGCTCTTCCACGCGAGCGTTGCTGTTGCCCTTAGTATTTGCGTGCTCCTTTCTTATTGGTGGAGCGCAGACGACCGAGCGAAACGTGGGCGTTTTTTTGTGTTTTTCGTTATCAGTTTTTTAATGCTGGTTGGTTTCTCCGCCAAAGCGCTGATCGTATCTGCATCCCTCGACCAGATTTTTCTATCGATGGCGCGTGCTGACATGACGTGCACCCTTCCGGTCAGGGCATGCATGTCGTATCTGGCGGAATCGAAGCCAGACAAAAAGGCTGAATGGAACAGCCTTTTCTTTGGCTCCTCTGGTGCCAATCTGGACGCCGCGCAAAGTGGCACCAACAATGCTGTCGCGCCGAACGAAAAATCAAAATTGATGTGGGAATCGTCACAGGCTTCGGAACAAATGCGTCGTAACTCAACCAGGCAAGTTAATGAGATGCGCAAAATGGCGCTGAATCTGTTCCTTCTCTACCTTGGTATAGCGATCGTTATCTTGACAATTGGTGGTTGGTCGCTGAATGCGACCGCGAAAAATCATCAAACGAACTAATCCAAAAAACGGCACACTAGTTTAGGTAAAACCATAGCGGATAAGCGCATTTCCATGCGCTTTCACCTGAAAACCATTGCTGGGTAACGAGTTTGACAGTTGAATTTGAATGCGTTGGCTGTACCAAGTCATATATTTGACGCCAATCTGTATATCATCATAATATACGTCCATGATCGATTTCACAAAAATTGTCGGCTTTGATTGGGATGCAGGAGACATTCGCAAGAACGACAAGCATGGGGTCATGTCTGCTGAAGCGGAACAGGTATTTCTTGATCCCGCGCTTGGCATTCTTGAAGATGTACAACACTCAAATGGCGAGATTCGGTATTTGGCATACGGCGCAACAGGTTCGCGTCGGCTGTTAGCCGTCGCGTTTACGCTACGCGCAAATGCGACCTTGATCCGTGTGATCTCTGCCCGCGATATGAATCGCCGAGAAAGGAAAACTTATGAAAGCCAAAATTAAAACGACACCAAAATTCAAAACGGAAGCGCAAGAGCGCGCGTTCTGGGAGCGCCCGGATAGCACCGATCATCTCGATCTCTCAAAAATGCAGCGCGCGAGTTTCCCTAATTTGAAACTCACGACACAAAGTATCTCCCTGCGGTTGCCTATCGGCATGTTGGAGCGCATCAAGATCGAGGCGAATTCGCGCGATGTGCCGTATCAATCGCTGATCAAGGTGTGGCTTGCGGAGAAGCTGTCGGCGTGAGTGTGTGTTTTTGTATTGCGTTGTATTGCGAATGCCGCCACGCCGCACCTGAGTAGTTACCCCAAACAAAAACCGCCGGTCACCCGGCGGTTTTGTCATGCAGCAAAACAAATTGATTAAAACTTTTTCCAGAGGCGGATAAAGTACGACGCGCCATTCAATCCAAACTGCACGCTGTCATAGATGAAGCCGTTGTCGGTTTCGTTGGCATCCTGTTTGGTGGGCTTGACGTTGAAAATGTTGTTGCCGCCCACGGTCAGCTTGGTGTTTTTGTCGAAACTCCAGGTGAGGCTCAAATCCGCTGATGTTTTTGGCGCGTAGCGGGCGTTGGGCACGCCACCCGCCGTGCCGGAGAAAGTGCCAAGAGTTTGTTCGCCAAAATGGATGATTTTGAAATCGGTGCCGAACGCGCCGCTCAGGTAATTGAAGCCGAGGGTGGCCTTGGTGCGTGGGCCGCCCTGCTCCAGAAACAAACGCTCACGCTCCGACAGCAGCACGTCCTCAAATCCGGCCAGCGACGCCGGCGTTTTGATTTTTGTCACGCTGGTTTTGCTGAAGTTCATGGCGAGGAAGGTTGATAACTTGCCGCCACCAACATCGGCCTTGTGCGACATGGTCAGGTCGAGTCCCTTGGTTTCGGTGTTGACCGAGTTGACAAAAAACTGTGCCTGCCCCACGCCTAGGCCGCGCAAAATCGTGCCCAGCGCCGGGTAGTTGTTTTCGTCAAAACGACCCGACAGCACGATGCGGTCATCAATATTGATTCGATATAAATCGGCGGTGATGGCGCACGCCGGCACCGGTGTCCAGGTCAAACCGAGCGTGGCGCTGGTGGATTTTTCTTCCTTGAGCTTGGGAATGCGCGCCGCGTTGGCAATCGCGCTGCCGTTGGGGGCGAGCACTACATCGAGCGGCACACCGCTGATGAAGTCGGTAAAGGTGGATGAAAAATAAACCTGCTGCAGCGAAGGTGCGCGAAAGCCGCTGCTGACCGATCCTCGCAGCAACATTTGTGGGTCGAGCTTGAAACTGGCGGCCACCTTGCCGGTGACGGTGGAGCCAAAGTCACTGAATTTTTCGCCGCGCAAGGCGGTTTGTATTTTCAAACTTTTCGTGACATCAGTTTCGACATCCACATAGGCGGCGACACTGTTGCGGCTGCGGTCGGTGCGGTCACTCGGCTGGAAACCGGGGAAACCCTGGCTGCCGGCGTTGCCGCCAACACCCACGCCATCCACATCACTGTAGGAGCCGGATTCACCGGCGCGGATTTGATAATTCTCGCGGCGGTATTCGGCACCAAAGGCGACGTTCATGCCGTTGGCCACGCCGGAGTAATAACGGCTCATGTCGAAATTGGTGGTCAATTGCTCAAACGAAAAACCACCCGCGTCAAAGGTGGTCGGGCTGATGCCGCGGCCGCCGCGTGTCAAATCGCGGTTGGCAATGGAGGCGTTGAGCGTGTTGTTGATGGTGTATTGGAGGTCGTTGAAGCCGTAGGTCTGGGAAATATCCGCGTTCCACTCGCCCCACTGGTTGCGATGGCCGACAGTGAGATAGCGGTCATCCACCTCGCCGTCGATGAAGGGCACAAAGCCGCGCGGATACATCGCCGCCGAATTGCGCGAGGGGATGTCGCTCGAGCCGATGCCGCCGCGCGCGAACGCGCCGGAGGAGGCCTCGCGTTGTTGTGTACCGAGTGTGAAATAAAATTTACCGGTGGCGCTGGTGGGCAGATCGCCATTCACATAAATGGTGGCGTTTTTGGACTGGCTGTCGCCGATGATGCGCGGGTTGCCGGCTTCGGCGCGATTGGAGCGGCCACGGTCGAGATATTCGGCGGTGATGCCGATCACCCCCTTGTCGCCCACTTGCAGGCCGCAATAGGCGGAGGTCAGGACATTTTTGCCGTCGCCGACCGAGTATTGGCCGTAGCCAAAGACACCTTCACAGCCGGGGCGTTTTTTCAGACTGATATCGATCACACCGGCGATCGCATCGGAACCATACTGCGCGGCGGCACCGTCGCGCAACACCTGAATATTTTCAATCGCCAACAGCGGAATGGCATTCATGTCGGTGCCGGTATTGCCGCGATTGCGCGCACCAAAAATATTCACCAACGAAACCGTGTGGCGGCGTTTGCCATTCACGAGCACCAAGGTCTGATCCGAACCGAGCCCGCGCAATGCTGCCGAGTCAATCAAGTCGGCACCGTCGGCACCGGTCTGCCGGGTTGAGTTGAACGAAGGCGATATGTATTGCAGAGCCTGGGAAAGGTCAAATTGTCCACCCTGCTCGGCAACTTTGGTCATTGGAATAAAGTCGACGGGCACCGGTGTGTCGGTGGCTGAGGCATTAACCCGGCGTGAACCCACCACCGTGATGGCTTCAACAACCGCTGCCTCCTTGGGCGCGGCGGCGGCGGCACCGGTCTGCGCAAACGTGAGTTGCATTGGCAATGCGACCGCGCCATAAAGCGCGATCAAAACGGCACGACGCAGGGTGTTTGCCGGGAAATAAGTCAGCTGGTATTTGTACGTGTTCATGTTTGGTTTCCCTATCAAATTAATGTGTTTTTTTGGAATCAAGGAGAAAGCGGCGCGTATTACCGGCAGCCTCGTTGCGCGATTGGCGAACCGGGCCCAATGATTTAATGACGCGCACCGATTCTCGACTAACTTTCGCAATAGCTCAAGGATCACCGTCATTGTTGTGTAAAGACGCAACAATGCGTGGCGCATGCAAACACAAAGACCAGTATGGACGGGCAGTTCCAGACTATTTTTGCTGAAAAGTGTCGTCAATAAACGACTTTATACATAGTCTTGGCTACTCAGCACAAACGTCACTGGCTGTTACGCATGCGCGGCGGTCGTTTTTAGGCGAAAATCCGTTGATGAAAAACTCTATAACTTCGATGGCTAGTATTTTCGTACGGTCGACCGTGTGCCTGGCTTTTTGCGTCCCCACGCAGGCGGCCGAATTCACCGCGCCCAATTTGCTGGCCGTCACGCCCACCATTCTCACGTCCGGACAGCCGACGGCCGAGGCCCTCGCGATGCTGGGGAAACAAAAAATCGACGCCGTCATTTATTTGGTGCCCGCCGATATTCCCGGGGCGGTTGCCGATGAAGCGTCCATTCTGAAAAAACAGGGGATTGCTTATACGCACATCCCGATTCCATTCGGCGCACCCACCGCAGACCATTACCGACAGTTTGCCGAGGCCATGTCCAAACTGGCGGGCAAAAAAGTGTTGGTGCATTGCGAAATCAATCTCCGCGCATCGTCTATGGTGTTTTTATATCGAACCATTGCGCTCAAACACGACCCGCAAACCGCTTACGATTCCGTGGCAAGAATTTGGTCCCCGCGTGGCGCGTGGAAGCCATTCATTGAGTCAGTGCTCAGTGCCCACAACATCAAGTTTGAGACGTATTGACTGCTAAAACGCCGATGCCAGTAGGGGTGCCAACCGGATCGCATTGCTTGCATGCACCACGCTGTCGGTACTCACGACGTTGGTAATACCGGCGGCGGACAACTTGCGCTGGACAGCTTCGCCAAATAACGCGTGCACCACCACTGCATCGACGCGGCTGGCACCCTCATCGAGACAGCGATGCGCGGCGGATATCAAGGTGCCCCCTGAACTGACGATATCGTCGATAAGCACAATGTGTTTGCCGGTGATGTCGATTGATGGCAGGGCAATGTCGGTGTCGTGATCACCGTTTCGCACTTTGTTGCAAACCGCGTAGTCCGACTGCGCGGATTCGGCCGCAACTTTGACCCACTCCAGCGACTCTTCATCCGGGCCGAGTAATAATGCCCCCGGCGCATGCTCACGCACGTAATCACCCATCTGTGTGGCCGCCGATAAGGTCACGGTTTGTGCCGCAGGGACAGCCTGATCAAGCCGACTGATGCGATGCAGATGCGGATCAACCGTGACCACGTTATCAAAACAATCCGCCAACCATTCGCCAACAATGGTCTGACTGACCGCTTCGCCGGGGGTGAACGCCATATCCTGACGCATATAACAAAGGTAGGGGGCCACTAACGTGAGATGTTTCGCGCCAAGGTGGCGGGCCGTTTTTGCTGCCAGCAACAGCTCAACTAATTTTTCATTTGGATTATTCAACGATTGACAAAAAATCACCCGCTCCGGAAGGCCGGGTGGCAGGGCAACGCGACTTTCGCCATCCGGAAAGCGGTGGATTGACACTTCGGCATAGGCCACGCCCAACTGTGCGGCCAGCCGCGTGGCACCATCACGGTAGTCCGCAAAACCAAGCACCATCATGGCGACACAAACTTCCGCGAAGTATTTTCGAGGCGGTCAGCATTGCCAATCGTCAACCCAATATTTTCTCTGGTCAACTGCCGGGCAAAATTTTCATCGGCTGGGTATTGGCTATACACCCGGTAGAGCGCGTCACCTTTGCTGACCCGGTCACCAATTTTGTGAAACAGATCGACCCCGGCACCTTTGTCCATCGGCGCACCCGCATAACGCGCCACGCGCGCCAAACGCAAATTGTCCATCGCCACCACCACCCCATCGGCCGGACTGGTGACATCAAAGAAACGTTCGCCGAGTGCAGGTGGTTCGGTGCAACGCCCCTGTGCATCAACAATTTCATTCATTTTTTTCAAGGCGCGACCCGAATCCAGAATGTCGCGTGCAAGGGTATAGCCCCTGCCGCCGCGTACGTCCGGGTCAAACTCAAGGATTCGCCCGGCCAGTTGCAGGGATTTTTCGCGCAGATCTTGCGGTGCATCGGCGTCACATTGCAATACCTGCATGACGTCACGCGCTTCCAGCACTGGCCCGATCCCGCGCCCGATTGGTTGACGACCATCGGTGACCACAACTTCCACATGGAGGCCGGTATGGTCACCCACGTATTCGAAAATTTTTCGCAGCGCTTGTGCGTTTTGCATGCTGCGCACTTTGGCGCTCGGGCCAATCGGAATGTCGATCAGCAAATGGGTGGAACCAGCGGCGAGTTTTTTCGATAAAATGGATGCCACCATTTGCCCGATCGAATCAATACCAAGCGGCCGTTGCACCGAAATTAAGATGTCATCGGCGGGTGACAGGCCGGCATTGCCGCCCCAAACCAAACAGCCGCGATGCCGACGGACGATCGCCTTTAATTGGTCGATCGGCACCTGCACATTGCACCACACTTCCATGGTGTCGGCGGTACCAGCGGGCGAGGTGATGGCGCGACTCGACGTTTTTGGAAACAACAAACCGTGCGCCGCGACAATTGGTACCACCAGCATCGAGGTGCGATTGCCGGGAATTCCACCAATACAATGTTTGTCGACAACCCGTGGCTCATTCCATTCAATCCGTTGGCCGGATGCAACCATGGCGCGGGTTAGATACAACACCTCGTCACGATCGAGTTCGTTTTGTTTGGTCGCGACCACGTAGGCGGCAATTTCAATTTTGGTGTAACGACTACCGGCAATGTCGACAATGATTTCACGATACTCGTTTTCTTCAAGGCGCTCACCGGCGATTTTCCGTCGCACCGCATCCATCGACGCCGCCCGCTCCGCGTGTCCCACACCTACCAATGTCGACTTTTCGACCCCGAGTTGTTCAAACGCCTGCTCGGACAAACCCAGCTGACCGGGTGTGACGATATTCTCATCGTCCACCACATTCAAGGTCGCCAGGATCAGTTTGCCGTCGGCCGCGTGGACCTGTATTTTTGACAGCGCTTGAAAACCCTCGGCGCGATAGATGGCGCAGTTGCGATGCAAATACGCAACATTTTCCCGATAGGTATCAATACCTATTCTGCGTACGCTCAGCGTATTGTTATGGTTCACGGTAGACATGGCGCGTCGCCTTATCCATTCTTATAGAAATTTTGTGATGCTAGTTATGGATTAAGAGCAATGTCGGCCAGACATTCACGCCCCTTGTCGGTGATGTCGAAGCGGCCCTTTTCAGCGGAGGCAACAATATAACTTTTGCGGCCGAGAAAGGTGGCGATGTCGGCATCGAGTTTGACGGTGCCATCGGCGGCGAGCGCACTCAATCCGGCGATGCAATTTTTCACAAACAGGGCTTCGCGGCCCTTGTCGGTGAGTGCATAACTGCCATCGCGGCGATGATCAAACATTTTGATGCCGGTGAGAAATTTGCCGTTTCTGGCCACACAGGCGCTGTGTTTCGCGCCCTTGGGTAATTGGCTGACCTGCTCAAGGGCTTCAAATTGATCGCGTGATAAATGTTGTTTCATATTGGTTTCCTGATCATTGCCGCGGCGTTGCAAACGCCGACGGGGCGAATGCCGACAATTTTACGTCCGTTCACTGGCACGAAACAGTCGGCGCACGTCGCCCAATATTTCGAACAGCCAAACTAGCGACAGGATCACCAGCAGTCCGTGCATCATTTTATTCAGCCAGACCTCGGCACCGGCAGAACGGCCTGTGTCAATGGCAGCATCGGCGACCACAATCAACGTTTCTTCGCTGAACAATTGGTAAGCAATGCCAATTGAAACGACATTGAACAAAATGCGCACCAACAGCCGGTTCCACCGCCAATAGGGCGAAATCAGGTTGGCAATCGCCAGGCCAATTTCGCCCACCCCCAGCGCCAGAATGGGCCACCAGTACGGTGCCCACGCCGACGACATCGCAAACGTCACCGGCTTGCCGTGGTGGGAAAACTGGGCGGCGAAACTGATGGCACCGAGCCACCACAACACAAACAAAACCCCAAAGATGAGCTCAAACAAGGATTCTCCACGGCTGATCGATGACTGCTTCGGCGCGACCGGCGCCAACTTGGCCGGGTTCCAACAATCCAGAAAACCAAATCGAACCTGATTGCGCTCGAACAACCAAAACACGAGTGTCACGACCGCCGCATAAAACAAGGCAGTGCCTAAAAAGCCATTGGTTGACTGGATCAAAGACTGGATCAGCACCTGAAAGGATCTCCCGGCGGCGTACATACTGAACACTGCCAGCAATCCGTACACCAGAGCAACAACGAGCAACATGATGCGCATGCTGGCCCACCAAAACGGATACATGCCGGGGCTGATCAAATACTGCTGGGGCAAATAGCGACTGGCAACCAGCATCGGGTGGCCGGATTGTTTAAGCAAAGCGGCGCATTCATCAGCCGTCATCGTTCGACCCAGCTCGGCTTCACGACCTTCGACCTGTGACAGCAGACTATCCTTGAGCTCGGCTGCGATGTCGTCTTGTTGCCCAGCGGGCAGGTAGCCCTTTACGGCTTGTAAATAGCGTTCGATCAAATCCATGATTGGTACTCCTGATGGCGGGTGTTTAGGGGTTTGGGGTGGCGGGGCTGGCGACGTCGATACTGGTGAGGGCGGCATCCAGCGCGCGCCATTCCACCAGCAATTGTTCGAGGATCGGCTGGCCTTCTGCGGCAAGCCGATAAAAACGTTTGTTGCGTTTGTCCTCCTCGCGCCATTGACTGGTCAGCAATCCCTGAGTCTCCAGTCGGCGCAACAGCGGATAAAGGGTGCCTTCATCAATATCCAACCCATGCGTGGCGAGCGCCTTGCGCAGAGTGTATCCGTAGTGCTCACTTCTGAGTTGAACCAATACGGCCAAGATGAGGCTGCCGCGGCGCAGCTCCATGCGCAGCTTTTCAAATAGGTCGGTTTCCATGTTTTTCGCATTCCCTGTGTGAGCTATCCGATGTGACGCACACTGTATGTCACACAGGGAATGGTTGTCAAGAAAAATTTGCAAGTTGCGGCGTAATGCAATTTTCTAAACGGAAAATTTTGGAGCATATGAGCAGTGGCGCGCACTATCGAGCACTTTGGCCTGAAAACGCGCGCCAATAAACGAGATTTAACTTTTACCCAACTCACCCGCTTCGCGCCGCTGGTCCAAGTACAACTCCTCAAGGCGCTGTCTGGCCCATGGCGTGCGCCGCAAAAAAACCAGGCTGGATTTGATGCTGGGATCATGCGTGAAACAGCGAATCGGAATCGCTACCGCCATCGATTCCCATCCCATGTTCTCGGACAAATAGGTAACCATGGCGGCCAAAGTGACGCCGTGCAATCTGCCAACATTTGACGGTGTAGGCGGGGGCATTGAAGTCATCGGTGAGCTTGCATCGTAAAAAAATGAAGGTCAAACTCTACCTGCTCTGGTGTGGTCAATCTGGCTTGCCTCACAAATTAGCGCTTGCACACAAGGATCCAAGCAGTATCTTTGTGCAAGTATCGCAGTCACTCCATGGCAGGCGCTTACAATGACGCTCCTCTGACTACTCTTTGTGCCGCCCCATGTCCGAACCCGTCCGCTTGGCCAAACGAATTGCCGAAATGGTGCCGTGCTCCAGGCGTGATGCCGAGCTTTATATTGCCGGCGGCTGGGTGAGCGTGAATGGTGTGGTGGTCAACGAGCCGGAATCACGGGTGACCAGCGAGGTGATTGTGGTGCATCCGGACGCAACATTAACGCCAATCGAGCTGGTGACGATTCTGCTGCACCAATTGCCTGGTTTGCCGATGGGAACGTTGCCGTCGATCACCACTGGCAATCATGCCGCCGATGATGACGCCGGCATTCACCCGCTGAAACGACATTTTTCGCGGCAGACGGCGGCGTTACCCTTGCAACCTCTCGCCAGCGGGCTGGTCGTTTTCACCCAGGATTGGCGGGTGCTGCGCAAGTTGGTGAATGATGCGGCCACGGTTGAGCAGGAATATGTGGTGGATGTCAGCGGTGAAATTGCCCCGCACGGTTTGAAACAGCTGAATCACGGCTTGAGTTTTAATCGGCGGGCACTGCCGCCGGCCAAAGTGAGTTGGCAAAATGAAACCCGTTTGCGTTTTGCGGTGAAGGGTGTGCAACATGGGCAGATCACACACATGTGCCAATGCGTCGGCCTGCAGGTGAAATCGATGAAGCGCATTCGTATCGGCAAAATATCCATGGCAAAGTTGCCACCCGGCCAATGGCGTTACCTGCCGCCCAACGAACGGTTCTGACGCCAACGCCCGAAGTCAAAAACCAAACGGCGGACAAATTGTCCGCCGTTTGGTTTGTTGCTTTGCTGCTCACGGGTGTTACCGGGTTAAATCAAACACCAATTGCCTTTTGATCAATCGTTTTATATCAATCACCCTGTTTCACCATCAATAAACGGATCGTTATTTCAATCGGGTGGCGGTGACCACGATGGTGTCTGCGGCGACCGATGTGGCGGGGGAACCGGCGACCACAATTTTTGAATGGGTTGTGGCAAGCGGGGCGGCGACCTTGGCATTGACCGCGGTGCTGCTAAACACAGCAGCTACGATCATGACAAACAGGGAGGCCAGCAAAGTTGTATAACCTGCGTCATCTTTATTGATTGGGTTGGTATGTGTCATTTTGTTTTCCTTTAATTGGTGGTGAAGGTGTGTGGTTGATGTCGTCACTTTATTAGCGACCGACGATACGCACAATTCGATTCCGACCAATTAACAAAAACAATGCGCGAAAGAACAAAGACACGGATAAAACGCACATGAATAATGTGATGGCGATATCGGCAAACAAAAGATCGCCGACATTTTTTTGTCTCGATGTTGCCTTTTTTGAGATCAGAAAAATATTTGTCATCGCCGTGTACGCAAATAAAAAAACGCAACTATTGCTAGACAAAAAAAACGGCGAACCAGAGTTCGCCGTTGGAGGTTGCTACGGGAGTCGTTAAATTAAGACTGCAAACGGGGCGCAGTAACCACGATGACATCAAAAGTTGTTTTGTTCATGGGTTGATTGGTAGCGGTCGTCGTTGACACGTGCTGCTCCACTAGCGTGGTATTTTTTGCATCGACGTCAGTACTATTAAACGCGGCGGCGGCAATCAAAACAAACAATGCGGCCAACACACTTGAATAGCCGATTGCATCTTTATAGATATGAGTATTGAACATAATCGGATTCCTTTCAAAGTTGGCTGGGGGGAAGTGAGAATTTTTATCCCATGTATTCATCTTAGTAAGAACGCACTCATCTCGCAATTCCATTTCGACAAAATGACAGAAACGTGGTTTGAATTACCTTCACAGCGGATAAATGACGATGGGAAATGCGCAAATGTGGCGCTCTAACCTTCATCACGCCAACCACGCAAACGAATGGCCACGTAGATCATCGCCGCACCGGCTGCCGCACCCAACCAGATATTGGCGCCCCCCAACAATTGCCATGACTGCTGCAACACCTCACTGAATGCCGTCAGCGCACCGCTGCCGGCATCACTATCCGGCATCCGATTATCGGGTGACAACCAGCCTCCCGGAAACACGCTGCCAAGTAGTCTGCCGATAATGTTTTTCCAAAACCACGATACATCCACACCGATCGATAGCAGCTTCTCGGCCCAGCTCAACAAGATTCCCGCCATAACAGGCACTGCCACCGCCCATAACAGCGGTTTGGTCCGCGCCCACGCCGACACCATCAACAACCAGCCGATGGTCGGCAAGGCCCACATGGCGTAGATCGGCAGAATGGCGGCAATTTGTATTGGCGCGACATAGGTTGCCGGGTTGGTCAGGACTGCACCAAAAATATTCACCCCGGCGACAGCGGCGGCCATACACACGACCATCACGATAACCAACGAGGTTATGGTGGCAATCACAAACGCCATCACCGGTGCGACTCCGATTGCGAATACGACCTTCGACAACACAGCTGCACTGTCGGACAGTGGCAGTGATTTCCAAAACAGCACACTGCGATCACGTCGCTCGTCAAACAACGCGCCCAGACAGAAAAAGAAAATACAAATTGCCAACACCACAAAAATCGGCATGGTGATTCCGGCATAACTAAAAATAAACTTTGTCGCAAATGCGGAGATCTGTTCCGGCGTCATCGCAGCGGCCAATTTGGCGACCTTGACGCCGTTGATCTGCAAGCCTTCGCCCGCACCCGACAGGGCAATCACCATCGAGACCGTGATAAATGCGGTCATCAGTGCGCCCACCACCAACGGTGCCCAAAAAAATGCGCCTTTATGTTCCCAGTATTCGCGCTTCAGCAACCATTTAAATGTGTTCATACGTAAGTGCCTTTCATGGTTGCAACAAATAAGTCGGCGATTCCGGGTGTACGCACTTCGCCGAGCGCTTCGAGCACCTGCCGTGGTACACCATCAAACACCATGACTGATTTGCCAAACACCTGGCGTTCGTCAATCGGATTGAGTTGGCGCGCAACATCGGTGTTGGCCGCCGACACCATCACCTCGCAAAAACGCTGACCGACCTCATCCATGGTGGCGGTCAACACAAGTTTGCCGTTTTGGATAAAAATCAAATCGGTGAGAATGTGTTCAATTTCTTCAACTTGGTGGGTGGTGACAATGATTGTTTTGTTTTGATCAAAATAGTCTTCCAGCAAATGCTGATAAAACTGTTTGCGATAAAGAATATCGAGTCCCAATGTCGGCTCGTCTAGCACCAGCAATTTGGCATCGATCGCCATCACCAGCGCTAAATGCAATTGCACAATCATGCCCTTGGACATTTCCTTGACGCGCATGGCTGGCTTGAGCTTGGTGTTGGCGAGATTTTGTTCGGCCTTGGTGCGGTCAAATTTTGGATGCACCCCGGCAACAAAATCGATCGCGTCACCCACTCGTAACCATCGCGGCAGGATGGCAACGTCGGCGATAAAACAAACCTGCTCCATGAGCGCGTCACGATGCAGACGTGGGTCCATGCCCAGCACACTGAGCTCGCCCTCAAATGGTGCCAAACCCAAAATTGTTTTGAGTGCCGTGGTTTTACCTGAACCGTTCGGCCCGATCAGGCCGACAATGCGCCCGTTGGGAATGTCCAAATCAATATGGTCCACTGCCACCACCTTGCCATAACGCTTGGTGAGCCCCTTGGCGGAAATGACGGCGTTCATACGGCACCGCCGATGTTGGCGTGGGTCAACAAATCCTGGGTATTTAAGCCGAGGCGGCGGATGCGTTCAATCATGGCGGGCCATTCTTCATTAAGAAATCGTTCACGTTCAGAGGAAATTAGTTTTTCGCGGGCACCATCGAGCACATACATACCAATTCCTCTGCGTTTTTCGACCAGCATTTCGTCCGCGAGCTCCTGATAGGCGCGCGAAACGGTGATTGGATTGAGTTGAAAGTCTGCCGCGATTTGCCGGACTGACGGCAGCGCATCACCCGGCTTGAGCACACCATCGAGCAACATTTCGATCACGCGTTCTTTGAGTTGCCGGTATATGGGCGCATTGTTATTCCAGGTGTCACTCATTCAATTTGCTCCGCCTGTTGTATTAAATGGGGTTTTCTATCGTGTTTCATTGGTTTTCACTTTGTAAGCCGATTGGGTCAAGAAAGACAGGCATGAAGAGTTTGTGTTTCGTGCTTTCATAACGTGCGCATCTTGATATCCGGATAACCCATCATCTTCAAGATGTAATAGTTGACTGCCGCTTCGCCGGGGTCATCCGAAACACTCACCAGTTCTGCGTAGCGGGGAACACCCGCCTTGATCAATATTTTCCAGATTTCCATGGCCGCTTTGGGTGTGCCATTGGCGTTAAGGAGATCAGTGTACGGGACATGCACCATCTTGCCGGCCGGTTGTTTGGTCGGCATATTTTTTCCCGAGGCGATCAATACCTGTGGGTATAGTCCCGCTGCTTTTTTCACCGATAGGTTGTTTGCCGACGGTGATTGCGTTTCAGGGTAGGTCGAAATCGGTATGGTGACGTCAAACGGCGACTTTTTGACGCCCACAGCGGTGGTCTCTGCGGTCACGACAAATCCGAGTTTTTCCCATTGATCGGCTGCATCCAAAAATAGCGAGACACGTTTCTGGCCGAGTTTTTCCAACATCACATAGGCTAAAGCCGCTTCTTTTGTGAGTCCGGCACCGGAAATTATTACTGCTTCGTGTTGGGCATTGACTCCCGCCTGGCCGAGTTGTTTGGCGAGCGCGGCGGGGTCGGCGATGTTGCGTTTGAACTCGTCCGCTGGAACATTCAACGCAAACGGTACATGCCCGTCTTTGTAGGCTTCGATGGTTCGCACATCAACCACGCTGATTTGACTGACACCGTACATTCTAAGCATGGTGCTGTTCCAGGACTTGAGCCAGTTCGCGTCGCGGATCGTAGATGGGTCATCGTAGGTCCAAAATGGCAAATCTCGCGGGTCACTCAGCCAGCCCATTTGTGATTCAATAAAAAGGGTGACCTTCGGGTACTGCACAATATTTTTGAGCGCAAAAAATGGCACCGCTGCCGCGCCACCGCCGCCACAATGGGTGTGAATTGTTTGCGCAGAATGAATGCCGAAGTATTTGAGTTGTTTGCGAATTTCCTCGGCGGACTTGAACGTTTTGTCGGCGTTAAAAAAATCATCGCTCGGCATCATGATCGCGTTGGGGATGTGGCCACGCTTGCCGAAGGAAAGGATTTCACCAAAGTGCCAGTTCGGAGTGAGCGCCTCCAGCAGTACATTATTCTTGAGGTCGCCGGAGGCGGTGATGAATTCGGGCAATCGGACTCTGATGGATTCATCGGTTTTTTTGATGCTAAACGTTCCATCGTTTGGTGGCGTTACAGCATCCTTGCTCACCTCAAGTCCGAGTGACTGCCACTTCGACAGGCCGCCATCAAGAATAGAAATTTGGCTGGTCGGCACGCCGTAATATTGGAGCGCAAAAAAGAGCCGGGGCGCAAAGTATTCACCACCCTGATCGTAGATAACAATTTGTTTGTCGGCACGAACCCCCCACGTCTGAAAATTCTTTTGCATTTCTGCGGCGGTGGTTGACGGGGTGCCGTAGGCGAAGTAATTGACACTGACAGCGCCGGCAATGTGTTTTTGTTGATAAATTTGTCCGGGAGACGCGTCCAAAATTAGCAGGTTCTTGTCCGCCAGATTTTTTTGTAACCATTCCGCGGTAACTAAATTGCCGGTGTGCTTTTCTAACGCAAACGCTGATCGGGTCTGCATGAGGCCCATGACCGACACGAAAAGTAAAACTGCCGTGAAGAACCCGGCCAGCTCTCGGCGTGTGTTTGTATGGGCTGGCTGGGTTGGTTGCACTTTCCCGGCGACTTTACGATTTAAATACATGATGCCTCCAATTTGGAATCACACGCTCGACCGGCCTCAATTTGGCCGATACATTACAGATGTAACGATGCGGTGTGGTAGCAAACTATAACACAATGCGACGGCATGTCAATAGAAGTTTGCTGGTAAGGCGAATTGTAGCCAGCGAACTCATGCACCATTTTGTAAGTGGATACCAACTTACGCAGAGACACTTAAAAATAGACGGGGTATAGGTAAATCAGGGGGATTAAAACTACCCGGAGCAGGCGAAGGGCCAGGAAATCAGCACGTCGTTTTCAGTATCTCAAAAGTGAAGACTGTTTGCTGGCAACAGTTTTGAGACGGTTTTGCCTGAAATTGGCTGTCCAATATAGACCTTGGCGGACAAGCCAGTGGAATGCGCTAATTTTTTGTTGGCGCGATTTCCTTCACAAACCATTCATCGAGCATTCTTTTTTCATATCGAAGCGGTTCATTTGCGCTGTACCGGTTCAGTCCACGCAAATAATTAAAGTCACTGACACGTGCGTCACCGCTTTTCACAACTTTGCCCTGCGTCTCAATGACGTATTTGAACTCCATCATCGGAAAATCTGCACCGCCGCGCAAGATGCGGAAATCGCTGTTGGTGCTTATGCGTTGTGGTTCGATCGAACCGGCCAGATTAATGTCGCGTACGTCGATTTTCAAATCCTGACCGGCGGGCAACCTGGCACCGAGCTTGTCAAAATGGCGTCGCAACTCTTTGTAAACGTCTTCTTTACCCGAGTCAGAAAACGGCATGTCCGCATAACTTTCCGGCTTGGTGAAATTGACGCTCACCGTTGCATAGGTGTTGGCCGCAAAAATAATGGCCCCTGTTGCCGCGAGTGCAAGGCCGGTGAATTGCGAAATACGAGAGGTTATGTTCATGATGTTCCTTTCATGTTTTTTCCACGCATACGTCCGAAAATACCAACGAAGTGTGGATAGGCGACGTGGTGGCGTCAATCATTCTGACCAATACGACAACCACGAGTTCGCACTAATCATGTTCGCACAACGCCGCCAATGAAGGCGGGTTGACACTTTCAAGCATTCTTCCTCGACCGCTGGCATTCCGGCGAATCGGCGAATCGGCGCATGTAAACCTGAATTACCCACCCATTTGTTATGATGATCCTTGGATTATCAGACTCTATGCGAGGCAAAGTTGCAAACTCATCAACTCAACGCACGAAATTTGACCCGCGATTTATTGCATTTCAACACCATCAATCCACCCGGCCAGGAGCGCGATTGCGCCTATTTCCTCGGCAAGATTTTGACGGACGCTGGCTTTGATGTGAAATACCACGAATTTGCATCGACCCGCACCAGCGTCATTGCCACCATCGGCGGCAAACAAGCCAAACCACCGATTTGTTTTACCGGACACATCGATATTGTGCCGCTCGGCACCGCGCCGTGGAAGCGTGACCCTTTTGCCGGCGAAACCGATGGGGATCTGCTTTATGGTCGGGGTTCGACCGATATGAAAAGTGGCATTGGTGCATTCGTGATCGCCGCCATTCAACTCGCCCCGTTATTAAAAAATTCTCCCGGTGTGACTTTGGTGTTGACCGCATCAGAGGAAATCGGTTGTGAGGGCGCGAAGTTTCTTGCTGACGAACAATTGCTCGATCGGGCCGGCGCCATCGTTGTCGCCGAGCCGACGCTGAACTATCCCTATATTGGCCACAAGGGGCTGATCTGGGTCGAGATTGAAACCAAAGGCAAAACCGCCCACGCCTCGATGCCGGAGCAGGGCGACAATGCCATTTTGAAAATGAACAAGGTCATTAATGAACTTGAACACTTTCAATGGAAACATCATTGTGGCGTGGACTGCCACCCGGTGATGGGCAAACCCAGCATGAATATCGCCACCATTCACGGCGGTCTGAACGCCAACTCGGTACCGGATTCGGCAAAACTGACGGTTGATATGCGCACCGTGCCGGGCATTGATCATGTGCACCTGTGCCATTCCATTGCGCATCTCATCGGCGACCTGGGAACGGTACGAAAAATTATCGAGACCCCGCCGCTGTACTCCGAACCGGACGAGTGGATTGAGAGTGTGTTTGATCTCGCCACACCCTACGTTGGTGCGGGAAACGGTGATCGACCCACTCCCCAAACCATCATGTTTTCCACTGACGGTGCGGATTTAAAACGCGGCTATTTGGCCAGCGCCGCAGCGGCCGGTAATGGTGCCGTGCCAACCATCATCCTCGGCCCCGGCCAACCGGAAATGGCGCATCAAACCGACGAATGGTGCTCCATGTCCAAACTCGACGCCTCGGTGGAAATGTTTAGCAAAATCATGCGCGAATGGAATCATCTCTAACGCTGGTCCGCAGCCCTGCGCAAAGCAATTAAACCGACACCGCCATTTTGATGGCGAGCGCCACTAAAAACACCACAAACACTTTTTTCAAAGTGGACACGGGCAAGCGATGCGCCAGCCGTGCGCCATAGGGTGCGACCAGCATGCTGGTCAAAGCAATACCCGCCATCGCCGGCAAATAGACGTAGCCCAAGCTCCATGCGGGCAGGGTGGCATCCGACATTCCCGTCAACACAAAGCCGATTGTTCCGGCGATCGATAACGGCACACCAATCGCGGCGGCGGTGCCGATGGTCTCGTGCATACGCATATTGCACCACGACAAATAGGCGATCGACAACACCGCGCCACCAATGCCGGCAAAACTCGACACCAGCCCCATGACCAATCCAAAGCCAAACAATCCGAATTTACCCGGCAATCGCAACGCACCGCTATCGGCGGCACGTGGCCGCGCATTCAACAGCATTTGTAAGGCAAGAAAACAAATGAAGGCGACAAAAAAACTTTTCAGAAAAACCGTCGATGAAAAATGTGCAATCACCGCACCACTAAAGGTGCCGACCAAAACACCCGGTGTCAGTCGTTTGACCACATCCCAATTGACCGCTTGATGTTTATGGTGGGTCCAGGCGCTGACAATCGCTCCGGGAATAATGGTTGCCATCGACGTCGCCAACGCCATATGAATGACATTGTCATTTGAAAAACCACGGGCAACAAAAATCATTGACAGTATCGGCACCATGACAGAGCCGCCGCCCACACCCAATAAGCCGGCAAAAAAACCGACCAGCCCGCCCATGGCGAGAAAAATCAACAGGTATTGAAGTTCGGGATGCAACGGGATAATTATTTAGCGGCGAGTTTGAGCACGGTCTTCCACTCCGCCGCCGTTACCGGGGTAATCGACAAACGATTACCGCGCTGCAGGATGGTCATACTCGCGAGCGCGTCGGTCGCGCGCATTTCGGCGAGCGAAACCAGACGGGTTTTTTTCACCAACTTGACGTCGACCAACATCCAACGCGGTGTTTCGAGTGTCGCCTTGACGTCAAAATATTTACTTTTTTTGTCAAACTGTGTCGGATCCGGATAGGCCGATGTGGATACCCTGGCAAGCCCGGCGACACCCGGCTCGGGACAAGACGAGTGGTAAAACAACACATCGTCGCCGACTTTCATCTGGTCGCGCATAAAATTTCGCGCCAGATAATTTCGCACGCCAAACCACGCCACACTTTGATTTTTTGCCTTTGCCAAATCATCAATCGAGAACTCGGCGGGTTCTGATTTCATCAACCAATATGCCATTGTTTGTCTTTGGTCTATACCAGCGCCCAACATTGGACGTCGCAGAATTTTTTTGTTTTAAAAGCAGGCGGGGGAAAAAGCGATAAACAACGAGGTGGACTTTAGGGTTCGCTCGGCACCGCACCTTGAACCCTGGTTCAAGGATGGCCGCACACCGATTGCCTTTAGGTTCATCCGCGT
>JAYTBF010000238.1:0-3652 GCA_043737175.1 Burkholderiales bacterium | reverse complement strand
CATGCAACGGTTGCATTTGATTTCTGCATTAACGGTGCGCGCCAATCTCGCCCTCACACAAAGCTTGGCGGGACGGGCGGTTGATCACGTCCTGCTCGAAAAAATCGCTGCGTCGTTGGGCATTCAAGACAAACTCGATCGGCCGCCCCGACAACTGTCACAAGGCGAGGCACAACGCGCCGCCATCGCCCGCGCGGTGGTCAATCAACCGCGTTTGATACTCGCCGACGAACCCACCTCGGCGCTTGATGACCACAACTGCGAAGCCGCCATCAAACTGCTGCTCTCCCAAGCCGACCAATATCAAGCGACCTTGATTGTTGCCACCCACGATGCGCGCATCAAGACTCATTTTGCCAACGTCATCGAGCTGGTGGCCGCATGAAAAATATCGGCATCAGTTTGAATATTGCACTGGCCTATTTGCGCGAGAAAAAATTCTCCGCGGCACTCAACATCTTGTTATTGGCGTTGGGGGTGGCGACGATTATTGCGCTGGTGTTGATCCTCACACAGGCCGAATCACGCATGCAACGCGACAGCGCCGGCATTGATTTGGTGATTGGCGCCAAGGGCAGCCCAATGCAGCTGGTGTTGTCGTCGGTGTTTCAAGTCGATATTCCGACCGGCAATGTGTCGGTCGAAGAAGCCAGCCAGGTGATTGCCGAGCCGGCCGTCAAACTGGCGGTGCCACTGGCCCTCGGTGACAGTTATCGCGGCTTTCGCATTGTCGGCACCAACCCGGCGTACATCGGGCTCTATGGTGGCCAATTGGCAGGCGGGCGTTTGTGGGATAAACCACTCGAAGCGGTGGTGGGCGCGGATGCCGCCAAAACCACCGGCCTCAAAATCGGCAGCACCTTTAATGGTTCACACGGCTTGAGTGACAGTGGCGGCGCCAGCCACGATCAGCCTTACCGCGTGGTCGGTGTGTTGGCACCAACCGGCAGTGTGCTCGACCGCCTGATTGTCACCAGTGTGGCCAGTGTCTGGGTTTTGCATGATCACGAGCAAAAACCGGCGGCTGCAGGATCAAACGCGGCCAACCCGGCAAAAGATGATCACGCCGGCCATGATCACAGCAAGGGCAAGGAGGTCACAGCCTATCTGGTGCAATACGCCACCCCACTCGCCGCCATTTCTTTCCCACGATTTGTCAACGCCACCTCGTCGATGCAAGCGGCATCACCGGCCATGGAGTCGGCGCGGCTGTTTCAATTGTTGGGGGTGGGTATTGCCGCGCTCAAGGGGTTTGCCGCCATTATGATGTTGTGCGCCGCGCTGGGAATTTTTATCGGCCTGATGAATGCTCTGGACGAACGACGCGCCGATCTGGCGTTATTGCGGGTATTGGGCGCACCGCCAAGTGTGGTTGTTTTGGTCACCCTTGCCCAAGGGTTCATGGTGGGTTTGATGGGCGTTATACTAGGCCTGTTACTTGGCCATGCCGGTGCCGAATGGATTGGCCAAACCTATGCCGAATCCCAACGGGTCGCGATTGGCGGCCGTATGTGGGTGGTTGAAGAAGTTTGGATTGTATTGGCCGCCCTGGGGCTGGCATTGATTGCGTCGATTATTCCCGCGTGGCGCGCCTACCGTGATGCCACCCCGGAATTATTGGCCAGCCGTTAAGTTTTTTAATTCATATTGAGTCTGCTGTTATGCGTAAATTTGTTTCCCTGAATACTTTCTCCAATGTTATGACCCGCCTGCTACAGGTTGGTTTGGTGGGCGCTGCGTTCACCGCCGGTGTGTTGTCCACACAATTGTCCGCACAACCCGGGGCCAATCCTCCCGGCAAAATTGCCGATGAGCAGTTATTTGGCTTTATTGGCAAAGATCCATTGCCCGCCGGCACCATTCCCTGGCAGATTTTGCGGCAGGTCAAATTGGTCGAAGGCGTCGGCAAAGACGTCCCCAAGGCCGCCAACAAAGCCGCCGGTGCCGCGCCAAGCATGCGCCCTGAATTTAGCGCCAAGGTACTCGAGCTCGACAAAAAGGAAGTGAAGCTTTACGGATTTGTCATGCCACTGTCGACCGCTCCCAAACAAACGCATTTCTTGTTGTCGCCGCTGCCAACCCATTGCCCGTATTGTGTCTATCAAGGTCCGGACTCGCTGGTTGAAGTGATTGCCAAGGTTCCGGTTGAATTTAATCAATGGGAGCCGATTGTTGTGACTGGAAAATTTGAACTGGTCAGTGACCCGCAACTGTTTTATCGGCTCACCAACGCCCAGTCGGTAAAGTTCTAGGCAATCGCGATATGGCCACCGCCCCCCCCGCAAAATTATCCACGTCGGTCGGCACCACCACCGGCAACAAACTGGCCGCCGCCGGGGCGTTGTCATCAACCGGCGCATTTTCCGGGGAGGCCTTGTCACCGGATTCAGCCAGCTTTCCGCCGATTTATGAAGCGGCACTACTATATTCGGCCAATCATTTTGAACCCGCCGAAATCGTATTAAAAGACTATCTGCAAACCAATGACGGGAAAAACAGTATTCGCGCTTGGTTGATGATGTTTGATATTTACCAACTCACCCATAAACGCGACGAATTTGATTCACTCGCCATGTTGTTTGCGGTGAAATTTGAACGTTCGGCACCCAACTGGCTGGAATCGAGCGATAACCCCGATCCGCGCCGCAAAGAAAAACGCGAACGCAAGGATTTGTTTGTTTTTGCGCCCACCATTGATGGCGCCATCCTGTCCGAAATCGACCGGTTCGAGACCATGGCCATGCAAATGGGCAGCGCGCGAATGGATTTCGGCAAAATTAAAAGTGTCCGCGCCGAAGAAGCGGAATTGCTGGCGATCGTATTACAACGCATCCGCAAAGCAAAAATTCCAATTTGGTTTAATGGCCTCGATCCGTTTGCGACGCAGCTCAAGCAAGGCATTAATGACAATACCGGTCACCCGTTGGATGAGACCCAGGGTTATTGGTCGTTATTATTTGAACTGTATATTCTCGACGGCAAACTTCAGGAATACGAAGACCTCGGCCTCGAATATGCCGTGGCGTTTGAAATGTCGCCCCCCGCGTGGGAGGCGGTAATACGCCCGACCGGGGTCACCGATGGCGCAGTCGAGCCGGCTCCAGTTGCCGCCACCGCGTCCGGCGGAGACGGTTTCCAACTCAACGGGGTCATCGGACTCGGCAGCAAAGAGATGCTGCAGCAGCTTTCCATTTATGCTTCCTCAAAATCGGAGGTACCGGTGGATATGAGCGGTTTGTTGCGTATTGATTTTGCTGCCACCAATATGTTTTTTGAAACCATTCGCGCCATCCACCTTTCACAAAAACGCGTGGTACTGTCCAATTTGAATGAGTTGGTTGCGGCCTTGCTTGAAGTATTCGGCATGTCCAAATTCGCCATCATTATTCGCAAAAAATCCGCCTAGTTTTTCGTCACGTCCAAGCCCATGTCCAACGATTCGCGCGACCCCCTTCCGCAATATCACGGCACCACCATTATTTCCGTGCGTCGCGGCAAAGAGGTCGCCATGGGTGGTGATGGTCAGGTCACCCTGGGCAATATTGTCGTCAAGGCCGGTGCGCGCAAAGTGCGCAAATTACATCACGACCAGATTCTTGCCGGATTTGCCGGAGCGACAGCCGATGCATTCACTTTGTTTGAACGCTTTGAG
>JAYTBF010000237.1:0-8858 GCA_043737175.1 Burkholderiales bacterium | reverse complement strand
ATATCGAAGCTGGCAGGGGTGCGAGCATTCACGGCCAATGGAAGGTGTTAATCGGCGGCTTTGCCTCCCGTGATGCCATGCTAATGGCAAGTCGCACGCTGCGGGACGCTGGTTTTGCAAACGACCGGACGGCAAACAATACACTCACCATTTCGCGACTAGTTGGTGAAGCTGATGCCAAGGCGTTGGCGGCCAAGATCGGCGAACAATTTAGATTGAGCAACGTGCGGATTTCTCGGTAACGGATTTTCTACCGCCATCAGGAATCTCGGCACCACTTAGCCGTATTCGGACGTCTGGATGCCAATAGTGTTGTTTTGTCGCCCTTCAAAAATGAATAGAAATTCATCTATGCATGAATTTTTGTGCCGAATAAAACAGCCCAAGAAATCAAAACCTTAAACGCAGCAAGCCACCGTTAGGTTACGAAAACTCACATCACCCGCCGCGCCGTCAGGGTCGATTGCTGTATTCCGCTGTGACCAGATCGCCACAAGAAAAAATATAAGTGGCCTTGAATATAGACGGCCATATTTGCACATGTTAATGTCCGCAAGCCATTAATTTGTACGCGCACGCCGTCTGCAACAGCGGCCGCATGAACAGCATTGTTTTTACAGCGACTTTTGTAAACGTCGTGCGCGAGAATCGGCATTTTTAGAAAAACTTTACCCATTGCAATCTACCAATCTGGAAGGTGAAAATGAAACAATTATTTCTATCAGTTCTCCTGTGCTGTAGCGCCATCAGCTCTGCGTTCGCGGGCGGACAAGGCGACTTCAGAAGAGTCGACAAACCGTTACCCAACCGTTATATCGTTGTGTTCGAAGACCATGCGGTGCGCGACGTACGTGGCGCCAGTAATCAACTGGTCAACACCCACCGCGGGCGTATCGGCTTTGTGTATGAGCGGGCGATCAAAGGATTTTCGGTTGAGCTTCCGGAAGCCGCCGCGCGCGCCATCGCACGCAATCCGAATGTTGCTTACGTTGAAGAAGACGGCGAAATCAATATTGGCGCCACACAAACCGGGGCAACCTGGGGATTGGATCGGATCGACCAAAGATACCTGCCCCTTGACACCACCTATACGTACAGCACGACCGGACTCGGCGTAAAGGCATACATCATCGACACCGGCATTCGCAGAACCCATTCACAGTTCGGTGGTCGCGCGATTCACGGCTTCACTGCCATTACCGATGGACGTGGTAGCGACGACTGTAACGGCCATGGTACCCATGTCGCCGGCACCGTTGGTGGCACCACTTATGGTGTCGCCAAAGGCGTCACGCTGGTTGCAGTACGCGTACTCGACTGCGCGGGCTCAGGCAGCAACTCAGGCGTGATTGCCGGTGTGGATTGGGTCAGCGCCGACCATCCTGCCGGTGTGCCTGCCGTTGCAAACATGAGTCTTGGTGGCAGTTTGAGCACGGCGCTGAATACGGCCGTCAGAAACTCAATCACCGATGGCGTCACCTATGCGGTCGCATCGGGCAACGATAACCTTGATGCTTGCAATGGTTCGCCGGCAAGCGTGACCGAGGCGATCACCGTCAATTCCTCAACATCAACGGATGCCCGCTCATCGTTCTCCAATTTTGGATTGTGCACAGATATTTTTGCGCCTGGATCGAGCATCACATCGTCTTGGCACACCAGCGACACCGCAATTAACACCATCAGTGGCACATCAATGGCGACGCCGCATGTGACCGGCGCCGCCGCGCTTTACCTGCAAACCAACCCGACCGCAACACCTTCTACCGTGTGGGCGTCCATTCGCGACCGCGCGACGGCAAATGTGATCACCAACGCCGCTGGTTCGCCTAATCTGCTGCTCTACTCCCAGCCGGTTACAGCGCCACCACCGACCACCACGACTCAGCTGCTCCTGAATCCTGGTTTTGAGCTGGGCAATAATGGCAACTGGACGATCAGCAGTGGCGTCATCACCAACAGCACAGCGCGTACGCCCAACACCGGTGCCTGGTACGGTTGGTTGAATGGTTACGGCACCACCCGCACCGATTTTGCCCATCAGAATGTCACCATTGCGGCCAACGCCACTTCTGCAAAACTGGTGTTTTTCATCGGCATTGATACCGCTGAGACCACCACCACAACAGCGTATGACAAGCTGACGGTAACCGTGCGTAACACCGCCAACACGGTGCTGAGCACACTCGCCACTTACTCAAATTTGAACAAGTCGGCCGGTTACGTCCGCAAGGAATTTGACCTGCTCGCCTACAAGGGGCAAACCGTGCGAATTTATTTCAACGGTACGGAAGATTCCTCACTGCAGACCTCCTTCCGCATCGATGATGTGGCCGTAAACGAAACCAAGTAACCGCAGGATGCGGCGCATCCGTGCGCCGCAAAAAATTCGGGGGTGGGTGGCAAGCACAACAAATGTGCCTGACACCCGCCCCCGTTCCATTTGGCGTCTCCGACCCTATTGGCGAACGGCCCTATTGGCGAACCGGTCCGAGCCCAGAAATGCTTGATTCGGTACCTGCCACGACAGCAGTGAATACGCAATATTTTTTCCATAATTCGCGGACCGTACCCGCCGCAACCGTACGCGAAACTTGCTAAGTCATTGTATTTACTGTATAATTTAAGCATATGCTGAGGCGACAGCTGTTTCCAAAAGGGCCCACAAGGGTTTCCCTTCAATATCCGCAAACAACCTTTCCTAATTTTTAACGGTGGCAAATCCAGCTTGCTGGCAGCGAATTTCCAATTCCAGAGCGCCACCCAATCGCCTTATTTCGCAGCACGGTTTGGCATGTGTTTTTGCCGTTTTGGTCAGCACCGGCACCTTTGGCACACCGCCATCTGTTTCCGGGTTCATTTCATGACCACTGTCATGCCACTCACGTGCTGCTCACCAGCCCAAGGAGATCTAATGACCTATCGATTAAGCGAAATTTCCGGTGTACTCCATTCTCATGTCACCAACCTTGCCGCCATTGGCATCAAGGACACAGACGATTTATTGAGCGCGTGTGGCACCCCGGCTGGTCGCGACCACGTCTACAGCGCCACAAAAATTCCCGTTGAAAGCTTAATGACTTGGACCCAACGGGCGGAGTTGATGCGCATCGCCGGGGTCGGTAACGAATATGCCGCGCTGCTGATCGCCAGTGGCGTCGATACATTGGTCGAGCTTGGCCGTCGCGTCGCCACCGACCTACACGACAAACTTGAAGGTGAAAATGAAACCTTGTTTATTGTCAAAAACTTGCCGTCGACCACCACCATCCAAGACTGGGTTGTTTCTGCCAAAGGCATGAAGCCAAGTTTTACCTTGCATTAGTATCCGCTTGCGGCCGATGGCATGGTCGCGGTCATCCACGCTGCTCAATTCCGCCGCATTTGTGGCGGAATTTTTTTGTGCCTGCGAATTGTCATGCTGCTTTGCAGTCGTCAATATCGGCCCAACGCCGGCCATCATGTGCCCGGGATGTGGTCACGGCACGCATTGTAAATTGCCGCCGCGCGGATCAATCACAACATGTCGCTCAACTTGAAGCGGGGCTGCCGCCACCAACACAACTATAATCATGACTCACTCAATTGCAGCGAACCATGATCTCCTCTGACGCCTTTGCACCGCCCAATCTTGCCGCCGTTCACCCGCGCCTGCTCGACAATCTGAATCCCGAACAATTAAAAGCGGTCACCCTGCCGCGCCAATCGTCGCTGGTTTTGGCCGGCGCCGGCTCCGGCAAAACGCGCGTGCTGACAACGCGCATTGCTTATTTGATTCAATCCGGCCAAACCTCACCGGGCGGTATTCTCGCCGTCACCTTTACCAACAAAGCCGCCAAGGAAATGCTCACGCGGCTGTCGGCGATGATGCCAATCAACACCCGCGGCATGTGGGTGGGCACCTTTCACGGCTTATGCAATCGCCTGCTGCGCGCGCACCATCGCGACGCAAATTTGCCACAAACCTTCCAGATTCTAGATTCCGCCGATCAGCAGTCCGCCATTAAACGTTTGATGAAGGCACTCAACATCGACGATGAAAAATTCAAACCACGCGACATGGCGTGGTTTATTAACAGCGCCAAGGAGCAAGGTCTGCGCGCCAACCGGGTCGAAGCCAAAGACGAATTCACCCGTCGCCAGGTCGAGTTGTACCAAGCGTATGAAGAGCAATGCCAACGCGAAGGCGTGACGGACTTTGCCGAGCTATTGCTGCGCTGTTTTGAGTTGTTATCAAAAAACGTCGCGTTACTCGAACACTATCGGGACCGCTTCAAATTTATTTTGGTTGATGAGTTTCAAGACACCAACCGCTTGCAGTATCAATGGATTCAGTTGCTCGCCGGCAAACAGACTGCGGTGTTTGCGGTGGGTGACGACGACCAATCGATTTACGCGTTTCGCGGCGCGGAAGCGGCCAATATGCGCGAATTCCAGCGTGATTTTGCGCAGGGCAACGTCATCAAGCTCGAACAAAACTACCGCTCACAGGGCAATATTCTCGACGCTGCCAACGCGGTGATTGAGCACAACAAAGATCGCCTCGGTAAAAATCTCTGGACCGATGCCGGCAAGGGTGAACCATTGCGTATTTATGCGGCTTCGACCGATGGTGACGAAGCACAATTTGTCGTCGATGAAGTCAAAGCGTTACATCGTGAAGGGCGCGCCTTGTCGGAAATGGCCTTGTTGTATCGCTCCAATGCGCAGTCGCGGGTGCTGGAACACGCCTTATTCAGTGCGGGCATTGCTTATCGCGTTTATGGCGGGCTGCGCTTTTTTGAACGGCTGGAAGTCAAACACGCGCTGGCCTATTTACGACTGGCCGGCAACCCCAACGACGACGGCGCATTTTCACGGGTGGTTAATTTTCCGCCTCGTGGCATCGGTGCACGTTCGGTTGAACAGGTCCAAGAGCTGGCCAAGCGTTACAACGTTTCGTATTATGAAGCGGCGTTAAACGGCATTGCGCAAAACGCGATAACCGGTCGTAGTGCCGCCGCCATCGGTGCGTTTCTGCGTATCGTCGAAGGCTTAAAAACGTCCGGCGAAGAAAAAATTTCACTGGCCGAATTGGTCGACGAAACCCTGGTGAAGAGTGGCTTGAAGAGCCATTACGAAACCGAACGCGAAGGTGCCGACCGGCTGGAAAATTTGGCCGAGTTGGTTTCCGCCTGCGCCCAGTTTGAAGAAGTCTATGAAGGCGACGACACCGCACTGATCGGCTTCCTGACCCACGCCAGTTTGGAAGCGGGCGATCACGAGGCATCGGTCAGCGACGATGCCTTGCAATTGATGACGGTACACGCCGCCAAAGGCCTGGAATTTGATCACGTCTTTCTGGGCGGGGTAGAGGAGGGTCTGTTCCCGCACGAAAATTCCTTGTCCGACTTTGCCGGTGTGGAAGAAGAGCGGCGTTTAATGTATGTGGCCATCACGCGTGCACGCAAACGGCTTTATTTATCCTACGCCGGCCAGCGCATGTTGCACGGGCAAATCCGTTACGGCATTGTTTCGCGTTTTATTGATGAAATTCCTGCGGCACTATGCAAGTGGATTGTCGTGCCACAAAAACAGGCGGCGTATGTGGGCGGGGGCGGCGGCTGGGGCAACCAATCCGGCACCCGCGGTTCCTATGGACAGGATCACCGCGGCGGCAGTGGCACTACCGGCGGCGGCACCTACACCGGCTTTAATCAAACAGTTGTTAAAGATGAAAACGCCGCCGAATACGGCCGCGAAGGCTCACCCGATACCTCCCGAGCACCATTTGAAACCTCGCGCGCAGATGCCCATCCGTTTAAGGTCGGCCAAAACGTCGCGCATGCCAAGTTTGGCGAAGGTGTGGTGTTAGCGTTTGAAGGCCGCGGTCAGGATGCGCGCGTACAGGTGAAGTTTCGCAGTGATGGCACCAAATGGCTGGCCATCCAATACGCCAAGCTCACCGCCGTTTAGGAATGTCACCAAATGGCCCTACTGGCGCGGCGATCGGGCACAAAATGTCCCGACCATCGCGCCGGATGTCGACTTAGGATATGGTCGATTCCGCCTTTTGCACGTCTGCATCGGCGCGGAAAACCGCTTTAAAACTGGTGTAGTGGCTGATGGCATACACCGGCAAAAATACGATGAGTCCAAGCATCCAGGGGATGGTCGCAAACAGTAACAGCAGCAGCACTATTACGCCGAATACCAATAACGGTAAAAAATTGCCAATCAGCGCATAAAAGCTCCAACGAATGGCGTGTGATGCCGGCATCGGCTGATGTGCCAACAACGCGGCAGTAAACCACAATACACCTTTGATAAAGATAATGGCGACCAGCGCGGCAAACCACAATGGACCCTGACCTTCAAAAGCGAGGCTGATGGCTTCAACCGTCATGTTTTCACGATCCAGGCTTTTTAACCCATCAAAAAAGCCAAAGGCGCTGAGCGCCATTAACACCAGTAACTCAAGCAATAACGACACCGCACCGATTTGAATCAGGGTTCGCCCGCTGGCTTTGAATCCGGCCAACAAATGGCTGACATTCACCGGCTTGCCCATTTCCTGATCGCGACACGCCATGATAAATCCGGCAAAAAATCCCGGCTGCGCCATGGTCATGGCCGGTGCGCCGACCAGCGGCACCAGCATCATAAACAACGACACCATCACCCATGTCGAAATCAGCGAAATCCATTGCAAGGGTTGCGCCTTGAATAACTGCCAAGCCTGTTTGACCCACACAGCGCCGCTACCGGCAGAAACATCTACTACTCGCATATCTAGCTACCCGTTCAGTTTTAGAAATAAATTTTGCGCTTGCTCGTGGTTTTCAATATGAAACCGCAACAACCGCTCTGAGTAATGATGATCTTTGTTATGCGTCAAGGTGGAAGTGCGTGGGTAATAACAATAGCCCAGACGCCCCAGCCAAGAGCGTAACGCCGCCGCCCGCAGCATACGCGACCAAACCTGCAGCTCTGCCGGCAAAAAAGTACGCACGCTTGAATAACCGGCCAATAAAGCGGTGGTGTTGGCCGGATTCAATTTCGCCTGCGGGTACGCAGAAAAATCCAAACACCAGTCATTCACCGTGATTGCCACATCCCAAATGAGCCACTCGTGGCAGGCGAAATAAAAATCAATCATTTGTGGCCGGTGCAAGTCGGCATGATCGTCCCACAAAATATTGTCCCGAAACAAATCGGCATGCACCACCCCGCGCGGCAACGTCAATTGGTCAAAATCTGACTGGAAGGAAATTTCGCTGGCCAGTAGCGCGCACTCTGCGGGGTTGACAAGGTTTCTTAAACTGTCGGCTTCACGCCGCCACCAGGAAAGACCACGCCAATTTTGCATCGGCAGGGCAAAGTCGGCGGCGGCTTGGTGCATGTCGGCCAACGCCTTGCCAACCGCAAAACAGTCGCTAACATTCGGGTGGGCGATATCGTTGCCACCGAGCCTTGCCACCAGCGCGGCCGGTTTGCCCTTCAAGGTCCGCAACACCACACCCGCACCGGTCTTAATCGGTGCGGCGCAGGCAAATTGTTTTTGATGTAAATGCGCCATCAACCCCATATAAAAGTCGAGGTCATCTCGCGGAATTTTTTCAAAAATGGTCAGAACATAGCGACCCTGGGTGGTCGTCACGAAAAAATTGCTATTTTCAACGCCGGCAGCAATATCCTGAAAATCAATGATGTCGCCGATGTTGTAAGGTGCAATAAATTCCTGCGCCTCAATGATGGTGACCGCCGTAAAAACACTCATGCGCTGATTCCGTTGCGCTTTACCACGTCAACAACACCCACATCGGCACGGAAATTTTGGTGGTGACTTCACCCATTCGCACAAATTTTCCCTCACCTTTTTCGTCGATCAGCGTGTAGGCAGGGCCAACCACCGGCTTGACCACCATCTTGTACATCTTGCCCTTTAATCGATATTCGGTGACCGTCTCTTTGTCTGTTTTTCGAACCGTGGTTTGATGGTCGCGTGAAAAATCTTCACGCGTTTTGCCTTTGGGTAACTCCGGTATCCGAACATCATCAATCACCACCGCATCTGCCGGACGGCGTGACGTATCGGCGACCGGCTGGGCAATACTGGCGAAGGAAAAAAACAGCGAGAGTGCGGCGAGAATGTGAATGGATTGACGCATAACTGCTCCTAAGGAAAAGGACAAAAAATAAATTGGCAAACTTGCCAAGAATTAAATATTGGGCGCGCCGCCTTCTTTCAAGTCCGACTGGCGCATCAATCACAGCGACATTTCGAGCGCCTTTTCATCGGCATTCGGATGAAACGGTCGTTTGTCGTAGTGGGCAAAAATCGCCTCGACCACTTTATCCGGGTCATCAATCACTTTGAATAAATCCAAATCTTCGGCGTTGATTACCCGCTCTTCGAGCATGCGGGTTTTCATCCACTCCACCATGCCAGCCCAATACTCTGCACCAACCAAGATCACCGGAAATTTGCGAATCTTGCCGGTTTGAATCAACGTCAACGCCTCCCACAACTCATCGAGCGTGCCGAATCCGCCCGGCATCACCACATAAGCCGAAGCGTGTTTTATAAACATGGTTTTGCGTGCAAAAAAGTGTTGGAAGGTGAGCGAAATATCCTGATAACCATTTCCCTCTTGCTCATGTGGCAGCAGGATATTCAAACCAATACTCGGCCCCTTGCCGCCGAGCGCACCCTTATTGGCAGCTTCCATAATGCCCGGGCCGCCGCCTGACAACACCGCAAAACCTGCGTCGGACAATTTGCGCGCGATGGCTTCAGTGAGCCCGTAGTAACGGTTGTCTTCCTTAAGGCGGGCGCTACCGAATATCGCCACGGCTGGTGACACATTGCCCAAACG
>JAYTBF010000236.1:0-3677 GCA_043737175.1 Burkholderiales bacterium | reverse complement strand
ACCGATCACCGCGTTGAGTGGTGTGCGCAGCTCGTGCGACATATTGGCGAGAAATTCGCTCTTGTGCTGGTTGGCAAGTTCGAGCTGGCGGGTTTTGTCGGCGACTTTTTGTTCGAGGGTGAGGGTGTAGTCTTCAATCTGGGCGGCCATGGTGTTGAAAGTGCCGGACAAGCGGCCGATTTCGTCGTGAGAATCCGCCGAGCTGCGGGCGGCAAAGTCACCCTTTGCAAAACGCCTGACTTCTTTTTCCAGAGTTTCGATCGGTTTGACAATCCGGTTGGACAACATGCGTCCGGCAATCAGCGAGGCAAAAAGCACGATGCCCAGCAGCATCGCTGTTTGTAAAAGTGAGTCATAGATTGGTGTCAAGACCTCGGTCGCATCCTGCTCGACTATGACGCGCCAACCGGTATTGCCGATGGGTACGTAGGAAGAAATGGTGTCGGTATTGTGCAGTATGCCCAGCGGGCTGATGGACAGGTTGCTTTGGGATGAGGCAGTGGCAGGCTGCGCTTGGTCGCCGACGTTGCCGCCGCGTTTCATCGCCACCGCAATATTCGGGTGGGCGATGAGGTTGCCGTTATGATCGGCGATATAACAAATGCCCGATTTTCCGATGCGCAGGCTCTCCACCAGTGACGATACAAACCGCAGATTGACAGTGGCATACGTGGTGCCGCCCCCACCCTGCAAGTCCTCAATGGCGATCACCACGTTGTAGTCGAGCCCATCCTGCAGAAATGGCGTGGTAATGATTGTTGGCGTGGTCGAGGCCGTGCGGATCGCGCCTTGTGTGGGGACCGACGTGGCTGCAGAAAACCGATTTGGCTGGGTGCGTGACAAAAATACCTGCTCGATGCCGTGTTTGTCGCGCCATGACGCATCGCTTACGGCAGGTGCCAGCCGGAACAAGGTGTCAAATTCAATGCGGCGCTGCGACGTTGACAGGGCTCCGGTACCCCACGGCATTCGTGCGATCAACTCCATGGCATTGTTGATGTTGCCAAAAAACGCCTCAATCCTACCGGCCACCACCTTGGCTTCCAGTTGCTGTTTTTGTTTGGCCTGCCCGACGGCGTGTTGGTAGTTCAGCATCGCCTGCACCAATCCGCCAACCAGCAGCGTGCCGACCACCACCGCAATAATGGTGATTGAAAAACGGCTGCGAATGGTGCGGGCGTGGAAGATAGGCAATGTTTCGACGCCCTAGTTGGCGCCAACAAGCTGCGATATTTCACTCAGCAATTTTTGAAAACGCGGGCACTGCAGCGAGTTTTTATTTGAGATCACATGTTTCCATACGCAGCTTTGGCTGATAGCTGCGCTCAGGAATGCGCGCGCCGCGGCACGCTCGTTGTTTTGGGTGACAAATTCAAGTAGTCGGAAACACACCAGCCAGCTGATTAACGAATCACTCGGGTAGTGCACCCCCGCCAACACGCGCCGATCACCAAAATCGGTTGAAAATTGTTGCAGGGCCATTTGCACTTCGCTGGTGTACGCTGGGGAGTGTGTGGCATTGAGCAGATGTACGCTGATGCCGCCAAACAGACCCTGGATGCAGTGCCCGGCAACCAGTGACGGATGCGAGGCGGTCACGGCAAGTTCATAGGTGAATTGATTTTGTCCCAGCAATGAGGCGGCCTGATATGGGCGTGGCCGCTGGAAGGCGGCCTTAAATTCCATGGTGAGCGGGCCGACCTTTCGGTCGATGCCGCCGATAAACACACCGGCCACGGCATCGTGCCAGTGGGTGGTGAGTGTAGGCAGGTAGTGGCGGAATTCAAGGAAGTTTGCAAGCGGATCTTTGCTGTCGATGGTATCTTCGGTCTTGAAACAATCAAAATGTGTGCGCATCACATTGGCTCGGCCGTTGATGTTGACATGATCAAACAACTTTGGACGCAATCCGGCGAGCAATGTGAAGTCGTCGCGGGTGAAGGCGATCATGTCCGTCGTGCTGTCGCCTTGCCACTGGTCTGCTGCCCATGTCGGCCAATAGTCGCGGCTGATTTCCTGCGCGAGCGCTTGTACAAAATCTTTTTTTTGTTGCAAGCGGGTGGCCGCATCTGCGCCCGCCTGAAAATCCCTGCCGGGGGGCAGCCCACCATTGGCCCTGGGTGCATAACGGGTGGCGAAATTACCGTAGGGTGGCAGCATGATGGTTGTAGCCACGATTCACCTCAATTGTGGGCCGGAAAACCAGATGACCAGCGCGGAACGAACGCCGCTGGCAATTTTATCGACACGATGCATGAGAAATGACGGAAACGCCACCACTGTGCCGCGGCTGCGCGTCAACGGCAACTCACCCATGGAAAAAAATTCCAGTCCGCCGCCTTCGTAATCGGCATGGTCGCTGAGTTGCACTGAAACACTCAGTTTTCTGCGCAGGGTGCCACCGGAATCATAGTCGCTGTGCCAGCCAATCAGGCCGCCCGGCTCGTAGCGCACGTAGTGCATTTGCATCGAAGCGGTGTCAATGTCCAGCGCATATTGTGAATTGGCGACACGGGCAATGTTCAGTGCTTTATTTGCGAGCCAATCATTTGTCGCCGACATGGCAAGTTGCGCCACCTGGCACTGTCGGTAGTTTTCTGCCGGTGTCACCATCCTGCCCGGCGCCAAACATAATGATTCGCCCATGCCAATAATGCCATCACATTCGCCTGGCGAAAAATAATTAAAAAGCCGCACCGGCACCAATCTGTTTGGTTGCATTAATTGCTGGTCGATGGTGTCGTCGAGGTTGCCGACCGCTGCAGATTGGGGTGTGCTCATTGTTCAGTTGCAATGGCATACAGGCAATAGTGCTGGCAATTTTTGACCAGCTCTTGCAATGGGCCATTTGCCAGCGATGTCAATGCCTCAGATTCCGTGATGCCGGCACGCAGGGGAATGGTGACGAATTCAAGTTGACTGCCTTTTTTGACCGCGTGTTCACCCTTGACGGCAAAAAAATGTGTGGTGGCAGCGGGTGGCTGTGATGGATCGCCGCCCTGTACGGTCGAAATTACGACATCCTCCGGTTGCATATTGTCAAAATGCAACCCGCCGCCTTGTACCTGCGAAAATACAACATCATCCGCCTGCATATGGCGAAAATTCATCCCGCCACCCTGTACGGATTGAAACACCACGTCCATAATCTGCGCGCCGGAATAGCGACCATCCAGCGCCTTTAGATTTTCTGCATTCACGGCCATGATTAATTTATATTGGTATTTGATTTTCATCTCTCTGCCTTTCTCATTTGACCGGATTCAGCTGACATGATCTTTAGTTCGCGACCAGCGGTAGTTACTGTACACGTGAATTTCCCACCTGAAAAGGTTGGAGCCCTACATTATTGGACAACAATTTATGTCATCGCCGCAGCGCTGCTTTTTTCATCGGAAAGTCGCGCCAATCCACCGGTAATTTTTTACGTGGCGCCCGACCGCGCCGATCTCAAACAGCAAATGGCACGGGTTGAAACCAAATTACGCGCCAAGTCGGGGCGACCCTTTGTAATGCAATTTGCCGAATTTAAAGGCAACACCCAGCAAATGTCGCTGGAAGATATTGCGCTGGTGATCCGGCCGCTGGCGCTGCAAAAGCCGCTGTCGATTTTGACGCCCAATTTAGATATCGCCAAGGCCGTGGTGCATCACAATATTCCGATTCAGGTGGTGGTG
>JAYTBF010000235.1:0-8942 GCA_043737175.1 Burkholderiales bacterium | reverse complement strand
GACCCACTCGCCCAAGGAGCGGGCGGAAAATCTGATGATTGTGGATTTATTGCGCAACGATTTGTCACGCATTGCCCAAACAAGAAGTGTCGAGGTGCCGCATTTGTTTTCTTTGCATGCGTTGCCATCCGTCTGGCAAATGACTTCGACCGTGCGGGCAACCTTGCGCGCTGGTAAAACACTGGTTGATGTATTTGCCGCGTTGTTTCCCTGTGGCTCGGTGACCGGTGCGCCGAAAGTGGAGGCGATGAAAGCGATTCGCGAGCTGGAGTCCACCCCGCGCGGCGCCTATTGTGGCGCGATCGGTTATGTTTCGCCGTCTGACCAATCGATTAAAACGGACCATCAAGCGACTGCGTGTTTTAACGTCGGTATTCGCAGCGTCTGGATAAACGATGGCCGGGCGACTTGTGGTGTGGGCAGCGGCATCACTTTCGATTCAACTGTTGCCGGCGAAGCGGCCGAGCTCGTCTATAAGACACGCTTTGTCGAACGTGCATCCAGGCCGTTTGCGTTGTTGGAAACGCTGCGGCTAGAAGATGGCGCGTACACATTGTTGAATCGACATCTTGCGCGCCTGACCCATACAGCACGACACTTCAGATTTGAATTGGCAAGTGGGGCGGCGCTCGCCAGCCTAAATCGGCTGAAGGGGCAATCTCCGCGCGGAGTTTGCCGGGTACGTTTGACGGTCAATACATCTGGCGATTGTCACGCCAGCGCTGAATTGCTTGCAGCCCTGCCGCTGGTGCGACAGGTACGGTTGGCGCGGTCGCCGGTGTCGCGTTTTGATGAATTTTTAAGCCACAAAACCACCCGTCGCGATGTTTACGACCAACACGCACCGACCGAAGGTGAATGGGATACATTATTGTGGAACGAACAGGGCGAGCTGACCGAATTCACCCGCGCCAATTTGATTCTGGATATCGACGGACAACGCCTGACGCCGCCGCAAGATTGTGGCCTGTTAAACGGCACTTTGCGCGACGAGTTGATTGCCAGCGGACAAATTTTTGAGCGGGTGTTGGTTCCCGCCGATTTGGCGCGGGCACAAAAAATTTGGTGGGTGAATGGCCTGCGCGGCGAGGTGTTGGTCAAAATGGCGTGAGTGCCAGGCCATGCACGAGTGGACGGTTGCTCAAAGGCGCGGGGTGACAGGCTAAAATGCCGCTATGCATGATTTGCACCCCCTCCCGAATGGCAGCGCCCCAATCATTGCCGAAAAGTCCGCTCTGCGCCGAACCATCGGCCAGTTGCGAGATGCGCTTGATCCGTCGGTGCGGGTGCGTCAGACTTCGCTGTGCCTGGCGCAATTTTTCGGTCTGCCGGAATATCGAACCGCACAAAAAATTTTATGCACCATGAGTTTTGGTAGTGAATTGGACACGAAGGTGCTGATTGAGCAGATGCGGGCCGATGGCAAACAAATTGTGCTGCCCCGTGTGGCCCCGCCGTCCCCATCGTCTGCAGGGTCCGGTCAATCAGCCACCGATCTATTGTTATTTTTGGCTGACGCCAACACACCGCTGGAAACCAGCAAATGGGGCATCACCGAGCCGACGTTGGCGGCGCAGCCGGTGCACCATAACGAACTGGATTTGGTCATTGTGCCCGGTCTGGCGTTTGACTCGAGCGGTAACCGGCTCGGTTACGGGCGCGGTTATTTCGACCGGTTATTAAAAAAATTACCCACGACGACGGTGTGTGTGGCGTTGTGTTTTGATTGTCAGCTGGTTGAGTACGTACCGGTTTCAGTTTTTGATCAAAAGATCGACATACTGATTTCAGCCGCTGGTTTACACACCATAACAAAATGAAGGTGAATCGATGTCTGCAAAGTTGATTGACGGCAAAGTCATTGCGGATTTTTTCCGCGCGGAATTCAAGCTTCGGGTCGATCGCCTGATTGCCGACGGTATTCGTCCGGGTCTGGCGGTGGTCATTGTCGGAGCGGATCCGGCGTCGCAAGTTTACGTGCGCAATAAGGCCAAGGCGTGTGAGTCCATAGGCATGTATTCCGAAGTGATTGCCCTGCCGGCGGACACCACACACGCACAGTTGACCGAGGTGATCGCCGCCCTCAACGTCAATGTCAATATCCATGGTGTGTTGGTGCAACTGCCCTTGCCAAAGGGCTTGGACGATCGCGCCGTGATTGAATCAATTGCCGCAGAAAAAGATGTGGACGGATTTCATTACGCCAATATGGGCGCATTGGTGATGGACGAGAGTCCGTTTCCGCCTTGTACGCCGTTTGGTGTCATGAAAATGCTGGAGTACGAAGGCATCACTATTGAAGGCAAACACGCGGTGGTGGTCGGCCGTTCAAATATTGTTGGCAAACCGCAGGCGATGTTGTTGCTCAAAGCGGGCGCGACAGTGACCATTTGTCACTCCAAAACGCAGGGGCTGGCTGACTTTTGTCGCAGCGCCGATATTTTGGTGGCGGCGGTCGGGCGGCCTAATTTTATTCAAGGTGATTGGATCAAACCCGGTGCGGCCGTGATGGATGTGGGCATTAATCGCCTGCCGGATGGAAAACTTTGTGGTGACGTAGATTTTAATGCTGCGGTGAACGTTGCCGGTGCCATCACACCGGTGCCGGGCGGAGTCGGGCCAATGACCATTGCCATGTTGCTCGGCAATACCATTCGCGCCGCTGAACGCCGATTGACACCAACCAATTTGGAGACCCGTCTTGCGTAGTTTTTCAGTTCATTGCCAGTCTTCCGCCGGTGCCCACCGCATGCAGGTCACCGAGTGGGGCGCGCCCACCAATCCGAATGTGTTGATTTGTGTGCACGGGCTGACCCGCTGCGGACGTGATTTTGATGTGCTCGCAGAGTCATTGTCGGCGCATTACCGGGTGTTATGTCCGGATGTGGCCGGTCGGGGTGAATCAGATTGGCTGGCCAACAAGGCCGACTACAATTTTCCGCAATACGTATCGGACATGGTGCGGCTGGTTGCCAAGTCGGGGGCGAAAAAAGTGCATTGGCTTGGCAGCTCGATGGGCGGCATTATCGGCATGGTGCTCGCTGCACAGCCGCATTCACCGATTAGCCGTATGGTCATCAACGATATCGGCCCGTTTATTCCGAAAGCCGCCCTGGCGCGTCTGGCTGAATACATGGACGAAACGGCGAGCCCGGTCTTCCCCACGGTCGATATTGCGGTGGCGATGGTGCGGGCGGTCAGCCCGTTTGGGCCGCTCACCGATGCACAATGGCGACAATTGACCCTGCCTCTCATCAAACCCACGGCAGATGGCCAGTGGCAATTCAAATACGATCCTGCCATCGCCGTCCCGCTCAAGACCCAGGCGATTGTCGATGTCGATTTGTATGGATTTTGGAATGAGGTGCGGTGCCCGGTGCTGGTCACACGCGGCGTGCAGTCCGATTTATTGCTGCCAAAAACATTTGCGGAGATGTGCGCGCGGCCGAATGTGCGCGGTTTAGAGTTTGCCGACACGGGTCATGCGCCGATGTTTCAGGATTCCGCTTCGATTGCAGCGGTTGCGTCCTTTCTGCTGACAAAGGATTGACGCGAAATAAGTTGATGATCGTCGCATTATTCAGGCAGGTGAATCCATTCGCTGTGTGTGATGTCAATTCAAGCCGCCATCGCTTGCATCCTGCGCTTGATTCAAGACCGTGTTTAGACTGGATTTTTTATCGCGAATCAGGCTGGCGAATTTCCGATGGATCCGATGGGTTGGCTTGCTGCTGACGAGAGCGTTCTTTGCGCTTGATTTCCAGATAGGCGACTTTTTCCATTTCATGCAATTGTTGTGGGTAACGTTCGGCCGCCACAAACCAGTCGTTGAGTCGTTTTTCAAAGCGTGCGGATTGAGGCGTGTCCTGCGCCCCGAGGTAAGCTTCGATGGCGAGGTGATAACGCATGGTATTTCGTTCAATCAGGCCGCGCATCCCGCCGACCAACAGCGGCTGCCCGTGATTGGTGCCCAGCACGGTAAATCCAACCTTGTCGCGGCCAATGGTGCCCAAGTACGCCGTCATGGCAATTTTGCTGGTCAGTCCATAGGCGTATGAATACGTCAAATGAAAAAAAGTGCCGCCACCGGCCAATGGCACGGCGGCAAAGGTGATGCGGTAATTGTGTGTGCCAAGTGGTCCCTGGTCGGCGGTCATCATGATTTTTAAATAATCACTTTGTTGCGCAGCAACCTGCCATAAAAACGTGAGGCGATAGGAGTCGGCAAGTGGTTGGTCAAATTTGCTGCCGACGTTCATTTGCAACTTGGTTTGATCGGCATCGATCGCGGCGCGACAATATTTGGTATTCAGGTGCAGGCTCAAAATATCGCACCAGACCTGCGCGTTGGCCAGATTGTCGCTTACATTTGCAAACGACTGTGGCAGCACGGCAAAAACATCGCCTTTGATGTCGTCAGATGATTGTGACGATTCCAGCACCAATGGTCGCTTGAATATGCTGGCAGCCATTTGCGGGCGCAGTGAAATGTGCCGCGCCTGCAGGGCGCGCGCTGCCGCGGACGGATCGGCTGAAATGATGTCGGCACTGGCATTAACGGCCGTCGTGATCGGTAGCGCCGCATTCACAAATACCGGATGGGCCGCCAGCCAGAGCAGTACGGTCACGCTGAGCAATACGGCCTTCGCTTGAAAAATGAAGTGGGCGCTGAATCCCGCGAACAAATTGTTCCTGATTGCGGATGATGACCAGCGTCGCCATTCCCGCTCTTTTAAATTCGCAATTGTGTTTACGCCGGTCATAACCAATAGACCCACAGGCGTGCCGCCAGTTCCTTTAAACGAAATAGCAACGAACGATCGCTCCAAATCGCAGCGGTGATTTCGGTTGATGCCGCCTGGTCTTTCGCAAACATTACGCGCATTTGGTCGCCGAATTCGGAGCCGAGAATGATGGCATTGACCTCGTCGTTGTGCAGAAAACTGCGCCAATCCAGATTGCTTGATCCAATGGTCGACCAGACGTTATCGATCAGTGCGGTTTTGGCGTGTAGTAAGGCATTTTCACGTTCATAAATCTTCACGCCGGACGCAAGCAACCCGGCGTAAAACGACCGACCGGCATGGAACATCAGTTCTGAGTCAGTCTTGCTTGGCAGGATGATGCGGACGTCGACCCCACGGCCGACCGCATGGCCGAGCGCCTCGGTAAATTTTTTATCTGGTGAAAAATAAGCGGTGGTCAAATAGGCCGTGGTCATGGCGCTGTCGATGGCCGAGAGCATGGTCTGATAAATCTGCCCGGCACCGTCATCCGCCGAGCTGCTAATCGCACGAATCACCTCTTTGCCGCGCGCCACCGGCACAGGAAAGTATTTCATATCGGGCAGTGCAGCGCCTTTTTGCTTTTGCCAGGTATTCATAAACATGCGTTGAAACTCCGCCACAATCGGACCTTCCAGCAGCAAATGGGTATCGCGCCAGGGTGTTTTGTCTGTCTTTTCGATCAATTTTGCGCGCCTGCCCGCCGACCCGCTGGAATACACGCTGCTGATATTGATGCCGCCCAAAAACACACTGCGGCCGTCCACAATCAATAGTTTGCGGTGGTCGCGCTGATTCAGCGCCCAGCCTTTTTTTAAAGACAGCGGATTGACCGGATTGAACTCAAGGGTCAGGATGCCGCCGTCATTAAGGCGCTGGAAAAATTTTTGGGGGGTCTGCAGCGAACCGACACTGTCGTAGATCAACGTAACCTGCACGCCTTGTGCTTGCTTGGCGAGCAGGGCGTCAGAAAATTGTTTGCCTATTTCATCATTTTCGATAATGTAGGTTTGGATATTGATGTGATCCTTCGCCGCAGCAATTGCCTTGAACATCGCGGCATAGGTTGATTCACCGTCCTGCAACAATGTCGCTTTGTTACTGATAACCAGAGGATTGCCGACAATGTGCTCTTCGAGCGCGAGATGGCGCTCGAAAATATCCGTCTCTTGGCTGCGATGGCTGAGTTTGGCCAGAATGGCCTTGCTCTGGTGCGCCGACAACGACCCGCGTATGCCATCCATTTTTGCCGGGGTTGTGGGTTGGCTGTTATGACTGACCGGCAAAATGACGGACGGCTTTTGCGGAAGCTGTGCGCAGCCACCAGCAAACACTGCCGCCGTCAGGGCGATCAACAGTCGGCGTGAATTTTTTAGATTCATATCTTAAACAGAAGGTACATGCGCCGTGGCCGCCTTGGAGTTGGGCTGCATTGGTTACAACTTGCGACCGTTGATGACCTTCAGCAATACAACAATGATGGCGATGACCAGCAGGATGTGGATAAAACCACCCATCGTGGCAGACGTGACGAGGCCCAACAACCACAAAATGACCAGCACAACAGCAAGGGTATACAACATGGTGATTTCCTTTATTTGGTTACGTAAAACAACAAGGTCGAGACAATTCCACACTCACGTCAAATTGCCCCGACCTCGTTGGCCCTGCCGACACCGTTTTTAAGTTGCCGTCCGTACCTGTGTCACCCTAAGCAAATTGCCTTTGCCGCTGATAAAAATATTTCCGGTGACGCAGTGAGGAGACAATGAGACAGAAGCGACCAGACGTCGGTATAGAGCGGGACCAATTCGCTGACCCGCCACCATTCGAGCAACCACACTGTTTATCCTCACCTGCAAGGTTAGTCGGTTGTTGATGCGGCTTCTGTGCGCTGGCAGACAGTCCGAAGCCCTCAAAACCAATACGATCACGATCACAAGCTGGCCAAGCAACAGTTTGGCGGTCGTAGGTTCTTGCGGCCCAGTTGACGCCTTGTCAACCGGGCCAACAGCACAAGTCAACAGAAAGGCAGGTGGCGCGCAATTTGGCGCATTAAATTGCCCCGGCAGAAGTTGCGCCGGGCAAGCAGAACAAATTTTTTGTGAATGCCATTCGCGTCACCGGCGTTGCCAGCAACGCCTGCCTGCGGTGGACCCCAACAAGTATGAACAACCACACAACAACTTCGAAAGAAAACAAAATGAAAACCCCTCTCATCAGCACCATCGCACTGGCAATCAGCCTTGTTTACGGTGGCGCGGTAATGGCGAAAGCCATGTCAGCGGCCGAATTGAAACACGCCAAAACGGTTATCGAAGGCGAATACAAGGACGCAAAAGCGAAATGTGCATCACTCACGGCGAATGCCAAAGACATTTGCTTGGTAACCGCAACCGGTAATAAAAAAATTGCCATGGCGGAACTCGACAGCACCAATAAGCCGGGCGAAAAGGCCACTTACGCAGTGATTGTTGCCAAAGCCGACGCGGCCCAAGCTGTTGCCAAGGAAAAATGTGACGACAAAGCCGGCAATGACAAAGACGTTTGTGTCAAAGAAGCATCGGCAGTCCACACCGCCGCAGTAGCAGACGCTAAGGCGCAGAAGAAAACAACCAAAGCGATCACGACTGCGGTCGATAAATCCACGGTCGCAATCGACGCGGCAGACAAGAAAATTGCTGGTGCCCGTAAGGACGCTGCAGAGGATAAGAGTGACGCAAACTATGCGTTGGCCAAGGAAAAATGCGATTCACTTTCCGGCGTTCCCAAGAGTAATTGTCTGACGGATGCGAAGGTACGTTTCGGCAAATAAGCTGCAAAGTTTTGACTGTCTGGCGTTGCCGGACAGTCAAGATTGACCCAGTGTGCCGGCAGTGTTGCGATCAACCCGGGCCGGGGCACTTACCATGCGCGCCGCAAACACCGTGCGTTATCGGAAAATTGATGGCGGGTTTTGTTTCTTATCATGCACAAAGTGAATATCATGAAAATCGATCTTTACCGACACCACCACGATCGCCTAGGCGCTGCCGTGCTTAAGACGGTTTGTTCCGAATGCAATTTGCGCAACATTTGTCTGCCTGCCGGACTGAGCTGTGATGAACTCGATCAGTTCGACGAGATGGTCCATAGCCGGATTAAGGTCAAGCGCGGCGAGGTTGTCTACCGAGCCGGATCGGCCTTTAGTACTATTTTTGCCATACATAGCGGGTTTTTCAAGTCGCGTGTCACCACCAAGGACGGTCGCGAACAGGTGACCAGTTTTTCCATGGCCGGCGACATATTGGGCTTGGACGGCATCGGCAATGGGGAGTACCAATGTGATGCGGTGGCGCTCGAGGACGGTGAAATCTGTTTCATGCCCTATTCCCATCTGGAAAAATTAGCGCATGATTTGCCGTCGCTGCAGCGCAATTTTCACAAAATCATGAGCCGCGAGATTGTGCGCGAAGCCGACGTCATGCTGCTGCTTGGTCTGATGCGCGCCGAGGAGCGTCTTGCGGTATTTTTGCTCAATCTTTCGCAGCGTTTTAATGCCCGTGGTTATTCGGCGCTGGAATTCAACCTGCGCATGACCCGCGAGGAGATTGGCAGCTACCTTGGACTGAAGCTCGAGACCGTTAGTCGGACGTTCTCCAACTTCCAGATGAAACAGCTCGTTCAAGTCAATCAAAAAAATATTCGCCTTTTGGACGTTGAATCCTTGGGGAAAGTTTTCGCCCGGCACCATTAGCCTGCAAATTTCACGGCGGCGCGTGTGAGAGTGTGTGAAGGAAGCAAGCGGTCTGGCGCTCAAGTTGCTGAAATTTATGCCGAAGACGAAGATGTGTAGATTCCTAAAATACCACTCCGATGTCATTTATTACTCAACCACTACCTAGTCTCTCCGCCTGGGTGCATTTTTATGCCCACGCCGACCTGCCCGTGTTAAGAAGCACGGCGGTGTAGTTAGCGGAGTTTGCCGAGGATCAGGATCGAATTTCGCCGCGACAAATCGCTGCGGTGGTGGTGCGCGACCCACTGATGACTTTAAAGACGCTTATTTGGATCGGTGTGTTGAAGGCTGAACGCATGAAGTCAAAAAAATCGCTGGGTTTCATGGGTGAAATTGAAACCGTTGAGGCAGCAATTGTCATGATGGGGGTCACGCCGTTT
>JAYTBF010000234.1:0-3697 GCA_043737175.1 Burkholderiales bacterium | reverse complement strand
CGCCTAAGAATTAAAAGAGCAAACACCTTATTCGGCGGGCGTTTCCGGCCAATTTAGCCTGAAAACGCCCGATTATAAACAACTTTCAACTTTTATCTTTAGGAACGGTTCATCCATGCCGTGACGATGCCCAACACCAAACTACCAATGGTGCTGTAAACAATTTGCTGCGCCACCATGTCAGATGGCAACGGCTGCACTGCGAAATAGATAAAAAACGTCGGGATGGTCGAGACCACCGCAATCGCGGCACCAAACCGCAGGCCCTGCTGCATAAATGATTTACCGGCTTCGCGGCCGCGAAGATAAATCCAGGTCATGCCAAAACCAATCATCACGTGTGCCAACAACATATAACCAAAATGCGCCTGACTGTCTGTCGTCGAGCGGTACAACGCCGGCAGGCGGGTGTAGTCGGCTTGTAACAACACGGCGTGAACAATAAAACCGAGCATGAGCGAAGCAAAGGCAACAACGGCAGACGAAATGAAGAATTTTTTGTTCATGGGTCACTCCCAGAAAAGGTGTGCGCCAATTGTACCTGTAGCTTGAAAAACGGATTGCCAGAGTTGGACAACAGTGCGCTGACTCGTCAACAACCGCGGTGCGGCACAGCGGATACTGCGTTTAGGCCTCCTATCGAACGGTATATCCACGCCCTTCAAGGCAGGTTGCCACCGCGCGTTGGTAGTCGCTTTTTTTCGGCTCACTGTCCGCTGACTGCCCGGGAAAAAATCCGGTTTGTTTACTGCCCCATGATTCACACTCAATGCGATCAAAGGTTGCCTCGCTATCCGTCTGGCCCTTTTGTGGATAGGCAAACAATTGGCCGGTCTTGGCTGACGGTTCGTATGACGGAGTCGGACTGGATGTTGAAGGCGGTGCGGCAACAACCGGCGCCGGTCCGGGTGCGGAAAACATCGGGTCTTCACGCGGTTGGTCGATGACCCGATAACCGCGGCCATCAGCAACATAATAATTATCGCGATAGGTGTAATAGGGCGAGTCGTTGTACCAGTAGGTGCCAAAACCAATCGGTAACAGTGGCACATATAGCCCGATACTGAGCCGTGGTCCGATCCAGCGCGTGCCGCCCGAGTGAAAGTGTCGCGGCGAAACACCACGATAATGGCGCGCGCCAACATGAATCGATGGGCTGCCAACGTGAATGCCGATTGACGTCGTGACTCTGGCGTCGGCGGGGCCGGCCATGAGTATCGCGCTGACCGCTGCAGCCGCCAGCCAGGCGAAGTGAATACATAATAATTTGGCCGGGTTGGTCGCGACCTGCACCAAACTTCTGGAAGTGGAATGGGTGGGAATCATGATGGATGCCTCCTGACGCATTGCCTGTGGCCAACACGATTGGCCGACATAAAAAAGTATAAACCTAGTGCCATCGATGCGTTTGCCCGGCTTGTAACGAAAGCGGACAATGGAAGGTCTGGTTCTGACCTCTGGTAGTTCCCTTCCTTCAAACGTCAAGCAACAAAATATTGTCTGGGCGGGCTCACCAAGCATTAGTCCGAAGCGATGGCGATGGCGGGCGCCACATTAATCGCGGCTTGTTTTTGCTGCAGACGGCGTCGTCGCAGCCAAAGCCAGATGCCGGTAATAGCGAGCAACAATGGGATCAGGCCGAGCACACACACCAACACCCGCCCCGCCAAACCAAAGCCCTGACCACTGTGTAATGGAAATTGCCAGGTACGAATCTTGTCACCCACCGTGCCGTCGCGATGATCAAACTTGCCGCGCACCGCGCCGTTGCGGCCGTCGACAAAAACGCGAATGGTGCCACTGTCCATGATGTCGCCAGATGGCATAAACCGCACTTGATAATGACCACGACCTTCGATTTTGCCAATGCCGGCGAGTGGATCCTGTGGGTGGGTGGCGCGCGCCGCCCGATAGGCCGCATCCCATCCAATCCGCCACACCTCATCCAGAGGAGCACCCGCAGGGCGGATGGAAGCGGGTCGTTCGGTGAACGGTGCCACCGCCGCCAAAACCGGCTCGATCACCGTCGGCAGGTTCATGTACATACCGGTGAATGCAGTAATGAACAATAACAAACCGGCCACCAGACCGATACTGCGATGCAAATCAAACACGACGCGTGCACGACTGGCCCGCCACTTCACATTGATCGCGTGGCGTAGCGACGCAACACTGGGTATGGCCAAGACCATGCCGAGCAAAATGCCGAGCATCCATAAGCCGGCGACAATGCCAGTGATCCATTGTCCGGCCTTGCCCAGAAACAGGCTCATATGAAAACGGTAAATCATCGGCATCACGTGCGCCGACGACCAGCCAATCTCCCCCCAATTGCGTTCACCCAAAATGCGTCCGCTGTAGGGGTCGGCGTAAACTTCGGTCGGGCGCGGTGTGTCGCGATCCAGCCTTCCTTCCAGAGCCGCCTCACGGGGATTCATGATGACGTGCAGCGATGCCGCCGGATGATCGTTAAATAAAAAATAGCCGACGACCAGATGAGGGTAGCGACTTTCAATGGTGGTCGCGATGTCATCCAACGCTGCGCGCTGGTCAGTAATGGTGACACGATGCAGCTGTGGATTGAGCCACGCGTCCAACTCATGATGAAACACCAACAGTGAGCCGGTGATGCCCGCAGTCACCAATATGGTGGCGAGAACAATGCCAAGCCAACGGTGAACAAACAATAATTTTTTACGAATACGCATCAATCCCCCCGCTCTGCGCCATTTAACCATTCCCTTGCGTGTTTAGCCGCCCCGTCTTTCGTAACAGCCAAATACAATGGTGACCACGGCACAATCGTATTAGCGGATTGCATTGCGCAAGAATAATTTTTACACCCGGGATACCTTGATTGTGGGAACGCCATGTGGGACCGTGTTTTACGAAAAATTGCCGCGCACTTGATTCGTTTTCTGGGCGCGTCCAATCCCAAATACATTCCGATCGTAATGGATCAACCCGGCGCGATGGAGGCACCATTCAACCGGGCGATGTGCTGTTGGCGGAAGGCAGCAGTTGGCTTAGCGCCGCCATTAAATACCTGACGCAATCTACCTGGCCACATGCGGCACTTTATGTCGGCCCGAATACGCTTGCAGGAGTGGACAATACACTGGCATTAGTTGAAGCAACGCCACAGCCTTAGCGAGCCGCCGCCGCAACACGCTTGGCCGTTCAACATTCCTGCGGCGTGCATATAGTTGTATGTGCGCCGCCGCACGGATAGCCGCGTCGAAAACTTGTAACATTGGCGCAATGCGTGGGTAGATGCTCATGCAAATTTTCGTTGTCGCCCGCTGTCTCCATAAGGCGACACATGACGACAACGATTCATGCGGTGCCGGTTTGGTCAACTCAGACAGCATTCGCGCGTTATTTCTGTCAGGCCACTTAATGATTGGAGAAACATGAAAAAATTATTTATTGCATTAGGCATATTGGCTGCGGCCAGTTCCGCACACGCGGCGGATGTTGGTGTGTCCATCTCCGTCGGGCAACCCGGATTTTATGGTCGCATTGATATTGGCAACGCCCCACAGCCGCAACTCATTTATGCCGCGCCGATAGTGATTCACGCACCACCGCCACAAGTGGTTTATCAACCGATGTACTTGCGAGTACCTCCGGGTCATGAGAAGAAGTGGAGTAAACATTGCAGCAAGTACAACGCCTGTGGCCACCCGGTTTATTT
>JAYTBF010000233.1:0-8963 GCA_043737175.1 Burkholderiales bacterium | reverse complement strand
TCGGCACGCCGGATGCCCCGACCAAGTCTGCCGTGCGCCGTTACCTCAAAGAGTTTTTGTGGGATCAGCGGGTGGTGGAAATTCCCCGTGCCATCTGGTGGCTGATTTTGAATGGCATAATTCTCAATGTGCGCCCGGCCAAAAGTGCCGCCAAATACGCCACCATCTGGACCAAGGAAGGTTCACCACTGCGCTTTTATACCGAACGTCAGGCACAAATGCTGCGCGGTTTTCTTGGCGAGAAAATTAAATCGCCATTGATGGTGGTGGCCGCGATGCGCTACGGCAATCCCGGCATCGAAGCCGGCATCGATCAGCTCAAGGCTGCAAATTGCACCAATATTTTGGTGTTGCCGCTGTACCCGCAGTACGCGGCCAGCACCACCGCATCAACGTTTGATCAAGTGGCACGGGTGTTGATGAAAAAACGCCATGTGCCCGGTGTGCGACTGGTGCGCAGTTATCACGACCACCCGGCGTATATCCATGCCATCGCCCAAAACGTCGAAGCCCATTGGCAAAAAATCGGCCGCCCCGATTTTCGCACCGACAAATTGCTGATGACATTTCACGGCGTGCCAAAATTTCACCTCGATAAAGGTGACCCGTACCATTGTGAATCACACAAATCCGCACGCTTGATCGCCGAAAAACTCGGCCTGCAAAAAGATGACTACCTGGTCACTTTTCAATCACGTTTTGGCAAGGCCGAATGGTTACAACCGTACACCGATAAAACCCTGGCTGAATTGGCCACAAAAGGCGCGGCGCGGGTCGATGTGATTTGTCCGGGCTTTGCCAGCGACTGCCTGGAGACCCTGGAAGAAATTGCCATGGAAGCCAAAGAGACGTTTTTACACGCCGGCGGCAAAACATTTCATTACCTGCCGGTGGCCAATGACAGCCAAGCATACGTCACCGCCTTGGCGACGATTGCCGCGGAGCATTTGCAGGGTTGGGTCAGTATGGATTGGGATCGGGATGTGGCTGCTGCTGCCAACACCTCATCGGCACAACGGGCAACGGCGCTTGGCGCAAAAAATTAGCGGCCGGTTTGTTTCTAGATGCCCAGGTGTTCCAAATTTTTAGAAAGTTTGACCATCGGCGTTTTGGTCACCTCATGAATGTGACGATCCATAATTTCAAAGCCATGGCGGCGGTATAACGCGATCAGTGGCAAATTAGATTCGGCCGTCCAAGTTGCTACCCGCGACAATTTTTGATTGATCATCCACACCTGCCCTTGAATGAGCAATTGGGTCGCCACCCCCATGCGCCGCGCCGCTGGCGCGACATAGGTCGTTGATACCAATCCAAATTGGCGACCGGCGTCGTCGGCCTCAATACGCACAATGGTATGGCCGACGAATCTTTCGAGCGCATCCTCTGCAAGCAACACGCCAGCGGTGGATTGATTTTTATCGAGGTGCCAGCGCACCCGCGCCCGCAACCAATCCATCGAATACAGGTCCGCGCCGCGAACCTCGCCTTCGACCTCGATCAGGGTCTGCCGCATCCCTGCCGCCACCCAGTCAATTTCAGCGTCGTTGGCGGCGTTAATCGGCCGGATGGTCACCGCAAATGACGGAGACGATACAGACATGAGTTTTGCAGCCATTTCAACGCTTAAATTTTCCGCCCTTGCTCAAAATCGTCAAATCAACGTATGACGAGCCATTGTGATTATCAGCAGAGTATCGAATGCGAAAGCCACCAAAGTCGGTCGTGCCAATTGCCGTCAGTCCACTCACCAGTGACTCGCGATTTAAATTTTTCCCGGCTTTACGCAAACCCTCAACCAACACCTTGGCGGCAATGTAGCCCTCAAGCGAGGTAAATGAGTAGGTTTCCGGCCCTCCGATCAGACTCTGATATTCGGCAACAATCGGTACCTCCGCCGCCCATGGGAACGGCACGACCTGCGAAATTTGTACGCCGCGACCTTCTTCCCCCAGTTCCGTCGCCAATGCTTTCGAGCCGACAAAACTGACATTCCAATATTGAGCCGGGCTGCCGTTTTTTTGCATGGCCTTGATAAATGCCGCGCAGCTTTTATATGCACTGATTTGAATGATTGCCGACGCATTCAACTTCGACAACACGTTTACCGCATTGGTCACGTCAACCGTATTGCGCTCGACCGTGGCTTTGCCAACCAATTCCAAATTGCGTTTTTTCATGGCGCGCTCAACACCCGCCAATCCAGCCTGACCATATCCGTCATTCTGATAAAACACCGCAATTCGCGTCACACCAACCGAAGTCAAATGCCGGACAATGTCTTCGGTCTCATCAAAATAACTGGCACGGACATTAAAGATGTATCGATTAAATGGGTCACGCAGCGATTGTGCGCCGGTAAAGGCACCAACGAACGGGACTTTTTCTTTGCTGAAAATGGGTAACGAGGCATTGGAGGTGGGCGTGCCGACATAACCAAACAGCGCCAACACTTTGTGCTCGTTAATTAGTTTTTCGGTATTTGCCTTGGCGCGTTCCGGCTCATAACCATCATCGAGCGAAACCAATTTAATTTTGCGACCATTCACGCCGCCTGCCTTATTGACCGAATTGAAATACGCCTCGGCGCCGGCCTTCATTTCACGGCCCAAAGCTTCCGCTGGCCCGGAAAGGGCGGCGGATTGGCCAATCAAAATGGTATCGGCGCTGACGCCCTGTGTGCCCTGCGCGGCGGCATGTGATATGCCCAGAACGGATAGCGCAATCGATGCAAAAAAAGTGCCGCAAGAAAAATATTTTCCATCAATCATGATGTGCCCCTGTTTTGTCAGCCATCGCCCGTTTGGACGAAACGTGAACAAATACAATATAGCAATCGCGAGCTCAAATGCCAACAACAATTAACGTACGTAAAGATATTATTGGGCGTGGCATCCAATAGCAAACCGCATGGTAAAAGCCGTCAACAATGGCGTTTATTAGATTGAAACGTAATTGTCAGGTGACCGGCAAATTTTTAGCATCGCGCGTGGTCGGCACGCTAAAAATCATCATTTAAGTCGCGAAAAATCCTTTGACCTTGTCCATAAACCCTTTGGCACGCGGGTTGTGTTTATGGTCGTCCTTTTTGCTGATCTCATCAAACTCGTTCAACAACTCTTTTTGACGATCGGTCAGACGCACCGGTGTTTCGATCACCACATGACACATTAAATCGCCGGATGAGGTCTGCCGAATGGGCTTGATGCCTTTGCCGCGCAAACGAAAAGTTTGCCCGGACTGGGTCTCGGCCGGGATCTTGATTTTTGCTTCGCCGTCGAGAGTGGGAATATTGATTTCACCACCGAGTGCGGCCATGGCAAAACTAATCGGCATTTCACAATGCAAATCCGCACCTTCACGTTGGAACACATTGTGTGCCTTGAGCTGCACCACCACATACAAGTCCCCCGGTGGGCCACCGTTGACACCGGCCTCTCCTTCACCGGTCAAACGAATGCGATCACCGTCATCAACCCCTGCTGGAATTTTGACGGACAAGGTTTTGTGTTTTTTGACCCGTCCTGCACCGGCACATACTTTGCACGGGTCGGAAATTACCTTGCCGGAACCGTGACAGGTCGGACAACCCTGCTGAATTGAGAAAAATCCTTGTTGCATGCGCACTTGGCCAACACCCGCACAGGTTTGGCAGGTCTTGGCCTTGGTGCCGGGTTTGGCGCCGCTGCCGTCACAGGTTTCACACGCCTCGAGCGCCGGAATACGAATTTTTGTTTCGGTACCGCGCGCCGCTTGTTCGAGGGTGATTTCGAGGTTGTAACGCAAATCAGAGCCACGAAACACCTGCGGACCGCCGTTACCGCGACCACGACCACCGCCAAAAATTTCGCCAAAAATATCGCCGAACGCGTCTGAAAATCCTCCCGCGTCACCACCGAATCCACCGGGACCTCCCTGTGGATTGACACCGGCATGGCCATATGCATCATAGGCGCGGCGCTTCTCAGGCTCGGAAAGCATTTCGTAGGCTTCCTTTGCCTCTTTGAACTTGTCTTCAGATTCTTTGCTATCCGGATTGCGGTCGGGATGATATTTCATCGCCAGCTTGCGATAAGCTTTTTTAATATCTTCGTCGGCCGCATCGCGGTTAACACCAAGAATTTCGTAGAAGTCGCGTTTAGTCGCCATATAAAAATCGTGAACTGGTGAAGTGGTAAACGGGTGAAAAACGGGGTTAAGTGCGCAATTTTTTTCTTAATGATGCAATCAATGCAGATAACAAACGGAAAACAGTTTCCATTTGATTGTCGATTTCTGCTCGATCTTGCAAAAAACCAAGCCTTACCGCAATTTCAAAATGTGTATCAAGCTCGGAAAGTGATCCATTCGAATAGCTGAGGAAGTGTAACAACTCCTTGGTGCCGCCACGCGCCGCACCCTCTGCAATGTTTGCAGGAATAGAGCTTGCTGCGCGTGGCATTTGCGACGTTAATCCATACACTTCTTGCTTCGGAAACGACTCCGTAACCGAGTAAACAAGTACAACCAGCTTGATGGCCTCTTGCCACACCAGCAAGTCACGGTGCTTGCGACTCATCGCCACTAGTTCACCTGTTCACTCGTTCACTGGTTTACTTCTTGTCTTTCACTTCGGTAAATTCAGCATCGACCACATTACCCATGTCTTTTTCTTTGGCAGGTTCGGCTGAGGCGCCAGCGTCTGACGACGGACCCGGACCAGCACCACCAGCCGCACCACCTTCGGCCGCTGCCTTGGCCTGCATATCGGCATACATCTTTTCACCGAGTTTTTGTGCGGCTTTGCTGAGGGCTTCGGTTTTCGCGGTGATCGCGTCCTTGTCGCTGCCTTTGAGTGCTTCTTCCAAATCCTTGCTGGCTGCTTCGATCGCTTCTTTTTCCGCGGCATCCAATTTATTGCCGTATTCTTCCAACGATTTTTTAGTCTCGTGCACCAATTGATCACCCTGGTTACGCGCGGTGACCATCTCGAGTACTTTTTTGTCTTCGTCGGCGTTGGCTTCGGCGTCTTTCACCATGCGCTGAATTTCTTCCTCGGTCAGACCGGAGTTTGCCTTGATGGTGATTTTATTTTCCTTGCCGGTTGCCTTGTCTTTGGCCGACACGTGCATGATGCCGTTGGCATCAATATCAAACGTGACTTCGATTTGCGGCTGACCACGACGTGACGCTGGGATTCCCTCAAGGTTGAACTGGCCGAGCGATTTATTGCCCGTTGCCAATTCGCGCTCACCCTGCAGCACATGTATGGTCACAGCCGATTGATTGTCGTCGGCGGTTGAAAACACTTGCGACGCCTTGGTTGGCACCGTGGTGTTTTTCTTGATCAGTTTGGTTGAGACCCCACCCAAGGTTTCAATACCGAGCGACAACGGGGTAACATCGAGCAACAACACGTCTTTGACATCGCCCTTGAGCACGCCGCCCTGGATGGCTGCACCGACAGCGACTGCTTCGTCAGGGTTCACGTCCTTGCGTGGCTCTTTACCAAAAATCTCTTTTACTTTTTCCTGCACTTTTGGCATGCGCGTCTGACCACCAACCAAAATCACGTCGGAGATGTCTTCGATTTTTACGCCGGCGTCCTTGATGGCGGTGCGGCACGGCTCGATGGTGCGCTCGATTAGTTCATCGACCAGTGATTCAAATTTGGCGCGGGTGATTTTGACCAACAAATGTTTCGGGCCAGAGGCATCCGCCGTCACGTACGGAAGGTTTACTTCGGTCTGTTGGGCCGACGACAATTCGATCTTGGCTTTTTCGGCCGCGTCTTTTAAGCGTTGCAACGCCAGCACGTCTTTTTTCAGATCGATGCCCTGCTCTTTTTTGAATTCATCACACAGGTAGTCCATCAGGCGCTGATCAAAATCTTCACCGCCGAGGAAGGTGTCACCGTTGGTCGACAACACTTCAAACTGATGCTCACCTTCGACCGAGGCAATTTCAATGATGGAAACGTCGAACGTTCCGCCGCCCAGATCATAAACAGCGATCTTGCGATCACCTTCTTTTTTGTCCATGCCAAATGCCAACGCCGCCGCTGTCGGCTCGTTGATAATGCGTTTGACGTCGAGACCGGCAATACGACCGGCATCTTTAGTCGCCTGACGCTGCGCATCGTTAAAGTACGCCGGTACCGTGATGACGGCCTCGGTCACTTCTTCGCCCAAATAATCCTCGGCGGTTTTTTTCATTTTGCGCAACACTTCGGATGACACCTGCGGTGGTGCCATTTTTTTGCCACGCACTTCCACCCATGCGTCGCCATTGTCATTTTTGATGATGCTGTACGGCATCATGTCGATGTCTTTTTGCACTTCTTTTTCTTCGAAGCGGCGGCCGATCAACCTTTTGACCGCATACAGGGTGTTTTTAGGGTTGGTCACCGCCTGACGTTTGGCCGATGCACCGACCAAAATTTCGCCGTCGTCCTGATAGGCGACGATGGACGGTGTGGTGCGCGCGCCTTCGGCGTTTTCGATCACCTTTGGCTGGCCGGCTTCCATGATGGCCACACAGCTGTTGGTGGTGCCCAAGTCAATTCCGATAATTCTTCCCATGATTTTTCCTTTGTTACGATAGTTTTTTTAGATACAAATCAAATGGGGCGGTTTGCAGATGATTCAAGCCCTTTTTGGCTGAAAAACATGGTGCAGATTGCCACCACCCCCGAGCGGCCCGAGGCCACTCAAGCCACCGGTTTATTCACTTTTTGCTTTGGCCACGGCCACCAACGCCGGGCGTAACACCCGGTCATGCAGGGTGTAGCCTTTTTGCATAACGGATACGACCGTATTGGCATCCTGCTCGGAATCCACCGCGGCAATGGCCTGATGTTTGCCCGGATCAAATTTCTCACCCATCGGGTCGACTTCCAAAATCGAAAATTTTTCAAAAACAGTTGCCAACTGGCGGACGGTCATTTCGACGCCCTGCTTGTAGGCTTCCACCGTTGGGCTTTCGACCTGCAACGCCGCATCCATGCTGTCTTTCACAGCAAGTAATGCATCGGCGATTTTTTCGACGCCAAATTTTTGCGCCTTGAGCACGTCTTCAGCCGAACGCCGGCGAATGTTCTCGGTCTCGGCCTTGGCGCGCAACCAATCATCCTTGGCTGCGACAACGGCGGCCTCGGCGGCCGCCAGCTTGGTGGTTAATTCTGCAGTTGAGGTATTGGCTGCGGTGTCGGCTGTTTTTGCGTCTGCCGATTCACCTAAAGCGTCGTTTTGTGACTGTTCTTGAGCATCCATGTTCCAAAATTCCCTGAAAAATCAATATCATGGAATAAGTTTGGGACGGGAATGGTGTTTTCAAGGGAAAACCGGTAATTCTTTTCAAATTTCGCGATAAATAAATGCACTGAAGGTCCAAAAAGCGCCAAACGTGCCCATTTAAACATTTACCCCGCAATCGAGTGGATCTCGGCTCAATCGATCACAAATTTGCTCTATTCTGCAAAAAATGACGCTGGATTATTCGACCTTTTTCTTGCGCTCGGTGATGACCATGCTCACCAGCAGCGAAATCACCGAATACATCATTGAACCCAACAATGCGGCCATAAAACCGCTGACGGTAAAGCCCTTGACGACTTCGGCCACCATCCAAAACAGCCAGGCATTGATGACAAAAATGAATAAACCCATCGACAGCAGTGTCACCGGCAGCGTCAGCAGAATCAGGATCGGCCGGATGACTGCATTCACCAGTCCCAACACTAGCGCCGCCGCCAACGCGGCGATAATGCCGTCGACCTGCACACCGGAATATAGATAAGCCACGGCCAACAGTGCCAACGCATTAATACACCAACGAACAAGGATAGTCATTTTCGATAAATTCCAATTAATTGATGAGGGCATAATAGCTGTTCTTGCCGCCACTGTGATTACACATGTCCGTCCACTCTGAAAAAAAACGCGTTTCGGTTCCCGCGCTTCGTACCATGAAGGCAAAGGAAAAAATTGTCATGTTGACAGCCTACACCAAGCCGATGGCGCAATTGCTCGACCCACACTGTGATGTGTTACTGGTTGGTGACTCACTGGCCATGGTGGTGTACGGCATGGACAACACCCTTAACATTTCCCTCGACACCATGATTTTGCACACCCAGGCGGTCATGCGTGGTTCACAGCGCGCAATGGTGATGCTCGATATGCCGTTTGGTAGTTATCAAGAATCCAAACCCCAAGCCTACCGCAACTGTGCGCGGGCCATGGCCGAATCCGGTTGTCAGGCACTGAAACTCGAAGGCGGCGCCGAGTTGGTCGAGACCGTTGAATATTTGGTGGCACGCGGCATTCCGGTGATGCCACACATCGGCCTGATGCCACAACGGGTGCACGAAATGGGCGGCTTCAAAGCCCAGGGACGTGAAGTGGATGCGGAAAAAAAATGGGTGACCATCGCCAAACAGTTTGAAGCCGCCGGTGCGTTTGGTGTACTCATCGAAGGCACCATCGAGCCAGTCGCCCGCGCCGTGACCGAGGCGTTATCGATCCCGACCATTGGTATTGGTGCCTCGCCCGCGTGTGATGGCCAGGTACTCGTGACCGAAGACGTGACCGGATTGTTTCCAGACTTCACGCCCAAATTCGCCAAACGCTACGCGGATGTCGGTGCGGCCGTGTCGAGCGCGGCGGCAGCCTATGCCAAAGAAGTGCGGGCGGGAACCTTTCCGGGCATTGAACATTGTTTTGGTGTGAAGAAGTGATTGGGTTTTAACGCATCTTTTTTTGGAGCATGAACCAATGGCGACCAACTCGATTCGGATTTTTTTAGCTTCGATGCTGTGTTTGTTTTGCCTAGCAGCCTTCCCGGCAGCCGCGTGGGACAAAGATTCGCTGGCGCAATTACAACCACTTGCCGATCGTGGCAATGCCGAGGCGCAGTATTTTGTTGGCATGCTTTACCACTTGGGAATTGGCGGTGCGGGCAAAGATCCCAAACACGCGTTGACC
>JAYTBF010000232.1:0-19757 GCA_043737175.1 Burkholderiales bacterium | reverse complement strand
TTCCTGCTGAAGCCACTTCAGTGAAAGAGCAAGTTTTTCAGTGTCGGGACCGTCAACAATGGCAGCGGCAGTTTTAGAGCCAACGACCCGCGCGAGTGCACCGTGGGTTTCCGCCAATACGCATGCCGGCGCACCGAACGCGCGCATTAATTTACGAATGCCCTCCGCACCCAATGTTGGGATCAAGTCTAGTGACAACCATGAGACGGGGTCGAACCCGGATGGGGGCAAAGGCATATAGGAGGAAGGAAAAGTTTTGATGTCGGAAAACTAGGCGCTGAAACGACAAACGCGCGAACAATGTCGCGCGTTTACCAGGGAACCATAAACAACTTGCTACGGCGTTTGAACGATATCGCCGACTTTTACAGGGCGCTTTGACGACATCACCAACACGTACGACACGCGATCAAACACCCGAAACGCAACGGTCAGGCCATTACGTTCTTCCGGCAGTTTTACTTCAGGCGGAATCCCATCCTTATCGCCTCGCCAGGAGGCGGGAATGAGTGATTTAAAAATCGAATTGCGCGATTCGTCCTCGCCAGTATTGGTTGCGACGATTTCACCGCCTCGCTGAACGGCCAACACATGGCCGACTTCGATTCCATCGCGTCGACCAAGATTGACCACCACTATCGAATACTGGGCGGTCTCAGTGACGCCGCCGACCACCGAAACAACCGCGCCCTTCAATTGTTTTTCCGGCGCCCGCGGGCTGTATTGTGGCAATGTGGCGTCGCCTGCAGGCATCAAACGATCGCCGCGGTTAATTTCCTGGTTCGCCTTGGTGATTTCAAGAGTGGTTGGCATGGTGTTGCCTTCGCCAAACCGGGTGACTCTTGCGTCGCCAAGGTATTGCGCTTCATACCCCAAAATTTCATTGGTGACCGGGTCTTTTAATACCTTGCCCGGCCGATAAACCTGCCAACGTGAACCTTGGTCAAATTTGAGCCCCAATGCATAAATAATATTGCCAGTACCTACGATAACGCGGCTTTCTTCTGAGGCGATAATGCGCGGCGCAGAATTCAGACCACCCGCATCGACCACCAGCGGCGATGACAAAAACGGACCAATGACGCGCGCCGGGATGGACGGAATGGCATCGCCCAAGGCTTCGGTGCGAATGCGCGGAGACAATTTGACGGTGGCACTGCTTTCCGAATCGACGCGACCGGCAATGGACAACATGGGCCGTCCTGATGCGTCAAAGGACAGCTTGACCACGTCTCCTGGGTAAATGAGATGCGGGTTTTTGATTTGGTCACGATTCATGTTCCAAATTTCGGGCCAGCGCCAAGGTTCTTTCAGAAATTTTCCAGAAATATCCCAAAGCGTGTCGCCCTTCACCACCGTATACATGGTTGGCGCGTCATTGTTCAGCAATAACGGGTTGTCCACGGCCTTGGTAGCCGACTTTGGCGCGGAGACTGCCGGTAAATCGCCTGTTGCCCTTGGCGCACTCGCCGGAGTTTGGGCGACCGCCACAGAACTAACCAATATGCCCAGCCCGATGCCAAATGGAAGAAATGCCGGGAATTTTTTCATGTCCTATCGTACCCTCGCGAGGTTTTTGGTCGCCTGAGCGCCATTGTGACCTTGACAATCTATGCAAAATCAGTCGTTTTTAGTTTGGCGGATTGGTGTCGGCTCACAATCAAATTTGCCTTAATCGGCGACTTCTACTACACTTGAACGTTAGCAACTCGCCGCAAACTTAATGTATTACATTAAGATTCTGCACCTAATTTATTCAATTCGCAAGCAATTATGGCTATTTTGGACGTCCTCTGTTACCCCGACCCCCTGCTGCAACGCATTGCTGAGCCGGTCAAGATTATTGACAATAAAATCAAGAAGTTAGTTGATGATATGGCCGAAACAATGTACGCGGCACCGGGCATTGGCTTGGCCGCGACGCAAGTCGGCGAATTAAAACGCCTGATGGTTATTGACGTCACGGAAGAAAAAAACCAGCTCCGTGTATTTATTAATCCGGAAATTATTCGCAAGGAAGGAACTGCGATTAATGAAGAAGGCTGTTTATCCGTACCCGGCTTTTACGACAAGGTTGAGCGCGCTGAAACCGTGATGGTGACTGCACTAGACCGTGATGGCCAGCGATTTACAATCAACGCCTCTGGTTTGCTGGCTGTTTGTATTCAGCATGAACTGGATCATTTGGACGGCCATGTGTTTGTTGAATATCTTTCGCCGCTCAAGTCCAACCGCATAAAAAACAAGCTGATTAAGCGTCAACGCGAACTCGACCGCGATGCCGAGTTGGCTGCGCCGCGTCGTCGCGCGTCGGCTTCTGCTCGATTGTAATTTGTTCGAAAAGCTGTCCCAACGCTAGCTCGACAACGTCTGCGGCAGCACGTATAAATTTGCGCCGACCACAGGTCGGCGTTTTTGTTTTTTCACGACACATGTTCACGCGCTAAATGAAAATCATTTTTGCGGGCACACCACCTTTTGCTGCTGCTGCATTAACGGCCCTTCACGCCGCCGGGCATGAGATTGCGCTGGTCCTTTCACAACCAGATCGACCATCCGGGCGCGGCATGAAACTCACGCCCTCGGCGGTGACCGAACGGGCGGGTAATCTGCGACTTTCATTGGATCGTCCTGCGTCACTTAAAGATGTTGACGTGCAACAACGATTACGGAATGTTGGCGCCGATATCATGGTTGTTGCCGCGTATGGATTGTTGCTTCCGCCCGCCGTTCTTTCAATCCCAAGGCTTGGCTGTATCAACATTCACGGCTCACTTTTGCCGCGCTGGCGCGGTGCGGCACCGGTGCAACGCGCGATTGAGGCGGGTGACGTCAAAACCGGCATAAACATTATGCAAATGGACGCGGGTTTGGACACCGGCCCGGTATTGCTCGAACGACGGATATTGATCGCACCTGACGACACCAGCGCGTCCTTATTTGCCAAACTGACCGAACTTGGCGCTTCGACCATCGTCGAAGCATTGGCAAACTGGTCAGAATTGCGACCGCAACCGCAGCCGCAAACGGGTATTACCTACGCAAAAAAGATAACAAAGAGTGAGGCCACAATCAATTGGGGCGAGTCTGCTGATTTAATCGAGCGTCGAATTCGCGCATTTGATCCCTTTCCGGGGCACGAAACCACTATTGAGAATGAAAAACTCAAGATCTGGCAAGCCCATACAGCCGATAATAGTGTTAATGCCCCGTCGGGCACCTTAATTGCCGTTGGCGAAGACAGCATTACGGTCGCCTGTGGCGAAGGTGCGCTTTGTTTTACCCGTGTGCAGTGCCCGGGTGGTAAACGAATTTCCGTCGCGGAGTGGTTGCGCGGACGACAGAAACTGATTCAACCTGGAGTGCAATGTAAATGAAACCTGAAACATCCCCATCTGTCCTTAATACCGGCATGGTTGCCGTGCAAATCGCCGCATCGGAAGTTGTCGGCCGCGTCTTGGGTGGTAAAAATCTTGACCGGGAATTGGCGGACGCACTGGCAAAGGACCGCACCCTATCCCCCAACGAGCGGCAAGCGGTCCATTCAATTTGTTTTGATACCTTGCGACATTACGGTCTGCTCAATGCCCAGCTTGATATGTTGTTGGCGGCCCCGCTTACGGATATACCGGTGCGACATTTGTTGTTGGTTGCACTCTCGCAATTGCAATTCTCGCGGGTCGCGGCACACACCGTTGTTGATCACGCTGTTAATGCGGCCGTGGCAATGGGCTACGCCCGCGCCAAAGGATTGGCCAATGCGATATTACGAAATTTTTTGCGCGCGCCAACAAAATTTTCCCGCGAACGATTTAAAGATGTCGTGGCCAGGTATGACCACCAGCGCTGGTGGATGACAAGGTTGCAAGAGGAGCAACCCAATGATTGGGAGCGTGTGCTGCTGGCGGCAAGAGCACGGCCTCCGATGCATTTGCGGGTCAATCTTCGCAAAACAACCGTGGCGGACTATCTTGCACTATTGGCGAAGAGCGGCATGACGGCAGTCGCTGTTGGCAACGAAGCGATCCATTTGGAAATTCCGGTATCGGTATCGGCGCTGCCAAAATTTTCCGAGGGGTGGGTGTCGGTACAAGATACTGGTGCGCAAATTGCCGCACGACTGCTCGATGCTAAGAATGGTATGCGTGTGCTTGATGCCTGCGCTGCGCCAGGCAGCAAAACCTGCCATATTCTAGAACGAAACAATGTTGACCTCACTGCGATTGACACCGATAACCATCGGTTGCGCCGGGTCAGCGATAACCTGAACCGCCTGCAATTAAAAGCCAAACTAAAACAAGCTGACGTCGCCAACCTCGGCATGTGGTGGATTGATGGCGAAAAGAAGCCGTTTGATCGAATTTTGCTGGATGTCCCGTGTTCCGGCTCAGGTGTGACCCGCCGCCATCCGGACATTAAATGGATTCGCCGTGAGACGGATCTTAAAAAGTTTGCAGAAACCCAGATCCGCCTACTAAGTGGTGTTTGGCCCACTTTGGCAGATGGCGGCATACTTTTGTATGCGACCTGTTCGGTTTTTAATGCCGAAAATCAGGATGTGATTGCGCATTTTTTAGCAACCGAATCGACTGCACGCCAGATTTCCATTCCGCAAAATGTAATGCCGGTGGCGGCCGACGGGACACCTATGACCGGGCTTGATGTACTTTTTCTGCCAGATGAATTGCACGACGGCTTCTATTACGCGCTTTTGCAAAAGTCGCGATAGCCGGCCATTGTCTTCGGCGGGCTTGATCAACCACCGGTGTAACCACTGGTGGTTGACTGCTGGGTGTCGCCTGCAAAATATACGGTTCACGGCCATCGTCATTTTTTTGATGACTGCAATTTGGCTGACCCCCGCGTTCGCTGAGGAAGTTCAGCTCAAATCCGTCAAACTCGAAAGCACGGAAGAGGGTTTTCAACTCAATGCCGATTTTGAATTGCAATTATCCAACACCCACCTTTCGACCATCCGCAAAGGGGTGCCTCTTTATTATGTGGTCGAGTTTGAACTGACCCGCGGGCGCTGGTATTGGTTGGACGATGTTGTTGTTCGCGCCAACCGGGAACGACGCGTCTCATATGCACCGCTCACGCAGCAATACCGGGTAACGACCTCGGGAATATCCCAAAATTTTACCGATGCGGATGATGTTCGCCGGGTATTGTCGTTGGTTCGCTCGTGGACCATCGCAGAGAAAGGTAAATTCAAACCCGGCGAAAAATTTGAGGCCGCCATTCGCTTTCGACTTGACACAACCCAACTGCCAAAGCCATTCCAACTTGACACATTTGGCTCGCGCGAGTGGAGTTTTTCGACCGACTGGCATCGCTGGAATGTAACCATTGGCAAAGACGGCGGTATAACACCATGATCCGCGCCATTATTTTTTCCTGCGTCGCGCTTGGTATCGCCTTGATCGCCATGCTGTTTTATGCATCGAGCAATAACGCCGTATTTGAACAGCATTACGCTAATCTGTTTTGGTTAGGATTGGCGCTGACAATCGGCTTGTTGATTTTGATTGTGGTACAGGTTGTCGGCCTGGTGAAAAAATTACGCGGTCGCGTGTTTGGCTCGACACTCGCGCTACGTCTCATGGCGGTGTTTGCCCTGATGGCGGTCATTCCAGGCGGATTGGTCTACGCAATTTCCGTGCAATTTTTAAATCGGTCGGTTGACTCATGGTTCGACGTTCCGGTTGATCGCGCCTTCGAAAGCGCACTAAACCTTGGACGTGCCGCGTTGGAAGCGAATGGCAACGAGTTATTGCGTCGTTCACGCGATGCGGCACTAAAAGCGGCCGACTCTAAACACGACGCTTTTGGAATTGCCAAGCAACTTCGTCAGCAATACGGATTTGATGAGGTGGTGATTGTTGACGACGACGCAAAGATCAAGGGCTGGCAAGGTGGTGAAGACACAACTCAGCCGAACCATGCACGGTTAATGCCCGACACACCCACGTCCGCCGAGGTGAAGGATGCTATTTCCAAAGGCCCACAAAAATTCACCGAAACTCTGGGCGACCGGGTCATATTTTTTCGCATGGTAATCCTCATGCCAGCCGCGCCTTCAATCGAAGGCACGCGAGTGATTCAGTTCATGCAATCGGCGCCCAGCAAACTGATGAAGGATGCGCAGAGTGTTGACGCCGGAGCACGCGATTACCAACGATTGCAGTTGTTGCGCGAAGGATTAAACCGGGTTTTTGCATTAACTCTGACGCTGGCAATGGTACTGACACTTTTCTCGGCGATTTCGCTGTCGTTTCTTTTATCAGAACGATTGTCGGCACCTTTGTCTGCACTGGCGGAGTCCACCCGGGCCATTGCCAAAGGTGATTTCACCAAACTTAATCCAGTCAAGAGCCGTGACGAGTTTGGCGTGCTCACCCAATCATTTAATACCATGACCCGCCAATTAAGCGAGGCCTCAGAAGTCGTGGCTCGCAAGCAACACCAATTGGTCACTGCCAACGCTTATTTGGAGTCAATTCTGGGCAACCTGACCAGTGGGGTGGTCACACTCGATGCGCACCTGAAACCAAAATCAATCAATAGAATTGCCGCCAATATGCTTGAGGTTGAGCCGGAAAAATTGCAAGGCCTCACCCTGTCTGACTGGGGAAACAAATATTCCTCGTTGGTCGAAATGGTGGCTGGTATTGTCCAACAATTGACAATGGGAAGGGATAAGCCCTGGGAAAAACAATTCATCATCATCAACGGGGCCAATGCACCGGCGGGAGGCGTTCAAAATTCTCTGCCAAACGTCCCGCCAAACACCGGACAGATCGCCGCTATTCGCAATCGTACTTTGTTGGTGCGCGGCACCAAACTTCCACAATCCACCGATGCCGACTACATATTGGTTTTCGACGACATTACCGGCTTGATACAAGCGCAACGGGATGCGGCTTGGGGTGAGGTGGCACGACGATTAGCGCATGAAATAAAAAATCCATTAACACCCATCCAGCTGTCGGCAGAACGATTGCAAATGAAGTTGGCCGGAAAACTGCCCGATCAAGAGCGGGATTTGCTAAACCGAGCCACATCCACCATTGTTGCCCAAGTGAATGCGTTAAAAGGGATGGTCGATGACTTCAGCCTGTATTCGCGTGCCTCACGACTGACACCCAGCCCAGTCGACCTAAACGAATTGGTAACCGACGTATTGGCGCTTTATGAGACCATGGCGGCTAATATGACGCTCCATCTCGGCAGCAACCTTCCGATCATTTCTGCCGACCCTTCGCTATTACGACAGGTCATTCACAATTTGATGCAAAACGCGCAGGATGCGTTTGCCACGTCTGCCATCGACGAACCACCCGTTGTCACCATCACCACCGGTCGTGATGACGGTAATTTATTTTTGACCGTTGCCGACAACGGCTGCGGCATTAGCGACGAAGTCGTGGCCAGAATGTTTGAGCCCTATGTCACAACCAAAGCCAAGGGCACCGGGCTGGGTTTGCCAATCGTCAAAAAGATTATTGACGAACACCACGGAACCATTAGCGTGAAAAACATACTGCCGCATGGCGCGGAAATAACAATTGCACTGCCAATTAAACCGATTCGCGATTCTGCAATTGAATTGGCTGAGACAAGTTAAACTGCATACAGGGAATGGTGATGCCAGCAAACAATATATTAGTCGTAGACGATGAAATCGGCATTCGGGAATTACTCTCGGAAATATTGAAGGACGAGGGTTATTCCGTGAAAGTTGCCGAAAATGCACAAGCGGCGCGCATTGCCCGCCGTGAGGCGCGGCCCGACCTTGTGCTGCTCGACATTTGGATGCCCGACACCGACGGCATCTCGCTGCTAAAAGAGTGGTCACAAAACGGGCAATTGACCATGCCGGTGGTGATGATGTCGGGCCACGGCACCATTGAATCCGCCATTGAAGCCACGCGTATTGGCGCGTTTGATTTCCTAGAGAAGCCCATCAGTTTGCCGAAATTGATTGCCACTGTCGGCAAGGCGCTGGCCGGTGGCCGTGTGCTGGCGAAGCCGGGATTGTCATTCGCGCATCTGGGCCGGGCAAAAGTAATCACGGAATTGCGGCAACGCCTCGATCAGGTCAGCCGCCTGAAGGTGCCGCTGCTGTTGTCTGGTGAAACCGGCTGCGGATTTGAGCTGATCGCGCGGATGGTTCATCTGCGCAACACGCCATGGTTCGCGCCAACCGATCACAGCTGGCTGGCACAAAACCCGTTCGCCCCGCTTGCGGAAGCGCGCGATGGTGTGCTTTTTCTGGAAGACATTGAAAGACTCAACCGCAATGAACAGCGCGGCCTGTCACAGTTGATCACCAAACTTGAAAAATTCAATGTGCGGCTGGTTGCGGCGACCGCACATTCCCTGTTGCCTATGATTGAATCGGGTGAATTTGATTCAAATTTACACGCACAGTTGTCCGGTATCACATTACGCATCCCGGCATTACGCGAACACGCAGAGGACATCCCGGAGCTGGCCAGCACCATGTTGTTGCAAATGATCGAAGCGAATGAATCGGTCATGCGCACATTCAGTGTCGGTGCCCTGAATAGTTTGAGAAACCTTGAGTGGCCGGGCAACCTGCCGGTTCTGCAAAACGCTGTGAAAACGCTGGCAGTTACCAGTCTTGCCGGCGAAATATCGGCTGAAGATGTGGCCCGGGTAGCGATCGAATTGGGGCTCAATATTTCCGCAGGCGACTCGCCGATGGGCGGGATTCCGTATGACTTGCCGCTTCGTGAAGCGCGTGAACGCTTTGAGTATCAATATTTTTTGCACCATATTCGCCGTGAAGACGGCAATATGTCCCGTGTCGCAGACAAAGTCGGCCTGGAACGAACCCACCTATACCGCAAACTCAAGCAACTGGGAATCCGTCCTTCGGGGAAAACCGAGTAGACGGCTGACGCCTTGTTGGGCTGCGAGGCAAATCGATGGAATCAGTCGAGTTTGCCAATACGAACCACAGTCAAGCCCGGCTTCGCATGCACGAGGGTCGGCATGATCAGTACACAATTATCATAGGGTGCCAACACCGCATGGCCATTGTCATGAGCGATCACATCACCTTTTTTGGCGACAATGTCGAGTCCCTTGGTGCCGTCGCGAAAACGATAATTTGTACTGTTGGCAATCAGGGCATTGGTGATGCGAACCACTTTGGTCGGCGGCGGGGTTGTCTGGTCAATTTGTGACGTCGCCAATTCCAGATCCACACAACCCGTGGCCCGCAAGAAACGCCAAGTTGTCTGCCAGGCTACAAACTCGGCAGCAAATTCCCAATGCTGGCCACACTCAACCAACAACGCATTTTTTTTCGACAGAGGGTCGCCAAAACCACCGTAATCGCGCATGCGCGTACCATTGGTATGTCCTTGGTCACTGACAATAAATTCAGGCACTCCAACCTGCCGGGAGAAGGCAATGCCCTTTTCCAGGGGTCCACAAATCATCACCGGTCCGTGCGGGTCATGCATTGAGTGAATGTCCAATAAATAATCGACATCATCAATGATTGGCCGCATGGCACGCGCCCTGCGCAACTCAATGGAATCCCGCGAGCCGTCAAGCGCTTCCGGTGTCCACACCCGGTTAAAGTCTTCGTCGACACAACGATTGGCGTGTGGATGAGACGCATCCCAACGATGATAGGCCTCGATATTGGCAAAGGATAAGGATAATTTGCCCACGTTCGGGCGCAAATTCATTTTGAACAGCCTATCAACCGCAATGGCTCCACAAATTTCGTTGCCGTGGGTGACCGCATTGACCATCACATGCGGGCCGGGTTTGCCGGAGTCAAAGGTCGTGACGTATTCAATCCCGGAATTGCCGGCTCGATAAATTGTGATGTCCGGAGGCGAAAGCTCCACCCGATAGGGGGAGCCGCCAACTGCTATACCTGGGCTAATGGTCATGTTTGTGTCCTTTGCCATGCTCGTGGTCATGATGATGGTGGTCGTGTCCGCAATCAGTGTGCCCCTGCCCCTTCGGCAAGCGATGGTGCGCGTAAGCAGCAATCTCTTCTATCAAACGGGTGATGTCCTGTTTGAACAAGTTAAAATTTTCGTTCGGCTCACGCGTTAGTTCATTCATGTATAACTTACGATTAATTTCGACTTGCAAAGAGTGTTTGTTGTCGCTTGGTTCCGAATAGGCACGCACCAGCTCGACCCCCTTGTAAGGGTCGTTTATTTTCACGTTATAACCCATGTCTTTGAGCGTAATCGCGACGAATGAAGTAAATTCCGGGGCGCAGGTCGTGCCATCCCGATCACCCAACACAAAATCAGCGCGCTCGACGCCCGGGCCTTCGTCGGATATAACAGATGACATCGCCGGCATGGAATGACAATTGATATGCCACACGGCGCCGTAGTGCTTGTGGGCGCGGTTGATCGTGTCGCGAAGCGCCTTATGGTAAGGTGCATAACAGGCCGCAATTCGCGCTTGTACTTCCTCGACAGATAGTCGCCGGTTATAAATTGCCTCGCCGGTATCGAGCAGCCGCCACACCAAGCCAATACCCTTATCAGCTTTTTTTGTGGTGTTTATCGGCCCCGGCCACGCGCCTTCAAGCAGTGCCGGATCAATGTCTAGCAAGGAACGATTGGGGTCGATGTAGCTGCGCGGGAAATGCGCCATCAGTAAAGCTGCTCCCAATTCGGGCGCAGCCGCATACAAAGATTCAACGTGTGTGTCTTCTGCGCGGCGCAAGGTGGCGTAATCAACCACGTAGCCAAAATCACTCGGGTATTGTGTGCCACTGTGCGGCGAATCAAACACCACCGGCACATCATGATCATGGGTGGTGCGAGATGGCAACAGGGTAAAAGCGGTACTGGGCTGAATTATGTTTGACATGATGAAAATCGATTCATTGGATTGCTGAATAATCAATTGGAATTTAAATGACAGGCGGCAAATCTTAATGGTGCAATTTGTTTGAGTGGCGGTGCCGTTTCCGTACAAAGCGCCATCGCATGCGGGCAGCGCGGATGAAAATGGCAGCCGGTTGGCGGATTGAGCGGTGATGGAATCTCACCCTTGACGGCAACAAAATCTTTTTTTCGCACCGCCAACGATGGGACTTCCTTGAGCAAGGCCTGAGTATAGGGATGATTGGGCGTTGCGAAAATATCCTCCGTCGGCCCTTCCTCAACAATCCGCCCCAGATACATGACAATGACGCGATCCGACACATGATGCACCACACCGAGGTCGTGGCTGATAAATAAATAGGTCAGATTGAGTTCTTCACGAAGCTTGATGAACAAATTCAGCACCTGCGCCTGAATCGACACATCAAGCGCCGCCACCGCTTCGTCACAGACTATAAATCCGGGCTTGACTGCCAACGCCCGCGCAATGCCAATTCGTGCGCGCTGACCACCCGAGAATTGGTGTGGAAATCGTTTCGCGAGACCGGCATCAAGCCCAACCCGTTGCATCAGTTCGGCAACGTATTGTGATTTTTCCGCTGCGCTGACCAGCCCATGCACAACCGGTGCTTCACCAATAATATCTTCGACGCGGAATCTTGGATTCAACGAGGCGTAGGGATCCTGAAAAATCATCTGACTTTCCAGTTGCATGGCACGTTTTTCGTCCGAACCCATGGCGCTCACCAGTTTGCCGCGCCACAACTTTTCTCCCGATGACGGCTGGTGCAATCCAACAACAATGCGGCCGAGCGTGGACTTTCCGCAGCCGGACTCACCGACCAAACCGACTACTTCGCCCTCACGGATCGTCAGATTGACATCATCAACCGCATGCACGGTTTCGTCCGCCAATTTTGCGCCGAGCCGCTGCGCGATTTTGCCCGCGATGTCGAGTCTTTTCTCGAATCGCTTGGAAATACTTTTGAGCTCCAATAACGCGGTCATTAGGAATCCAAACCCATTGCGTTGACTTGCACGGCGACAACCTGGCCGGAATGATCAGCGCAAAAAAACGCAATATTGGCGCGCCCTTTCAGCCATTTCTCGCCAGAGAATGGCGCTGATATTGCCGATTCGTTTTTCATTTTATGATTGCTCAAATGGGGGTGAATAATTCATTGCACATGGCCGATGGGAAAATGACAACGAACAAAACCTTCTCCGCTTGCGACAAAGTCCGGCATCAGCTCACACGTCGCGGCACGGCTTTCACATCGTTCGCGAAATGCGCATCCGCTGCCAATCTCCAACAATGACGGCGTCATACCGCGAATCTGCCGCAACGGCTGACCTCGAGGGTTACACGACGGCACCGACCCAAGCAAGCCGTTGGTGTACGGGTGTAACGGCCGATCCAACACTTGACTCACGTTACCCTGTTCAACAATTTTACCGGCATACATAACAGCAACGTTGTCGGCCAAGCCGGCAATTACCGACAAATCATGGGTTATCCAGATCAGCGCCGTACCAGTTTCACGACAAAGTTTTTGCATCTCGAATAAAATTTGCCCCTGAATCGTGACGTCGAGTGCTGTTGTGGGTTCGTCGGCAATGATCACATCCGGCTTATTTAACAGCGCGATGGCTATCGCCACCCGTTGGCGCATCCCGCCGGAAAATTGATGCGGATACGCGGTCAGTCTCTCGTCCGGCGAGGCAATGCCGACCTGCATGAGCGCGTCGCGACAACGGTCTCGGGCGGCGGTCTGGCTGATTGATTCGTGCGCCGTTATTGCCTCAATCATCTGCGTATCAATTCTTAACACCGGATTCAGGGTCATCATCGGATCCTGAAAGATCATCGCGATACGATTGCCACGTAACGTGCGCCACTGCTGATTGCTGTATGCGGTGACGTCAACACCATTCAGCAAAATCCGCCCGCCGACAATTTTTCCAGGCGCGTCAACCAGCCCCATAGCCGAGTAGCCGGTCATCGATTTGCCGGAGCCAGACTCGCCAACCAAGCCCAATACCTCGCCGCGGGCAACCGAAAAAGACACGCCATCCACAGCCTTCACCACGCCGGCCTTGGTGAAAAAATGAGTCTGCAAATTTTCAACCTGCAAGGTTGCCGTCATTTTTTTAACCTTGGGTTCATGATGTCTCGCAATTGATCAGCGACCAGATTGATCGACATCACCGTCACCAACAATGCAACGCCCGGATAAAACGAAATCCAATACTTGCCGCTCATCAAATAGGTGAAGCCGTTTGAAATTAGCAGCCCCAATGATGGCTCGGTGATTGGCATACCCAGGCCCAAAAAGGACAGTGTTGCTTCGAGCGATATGGCGTGCGCAACCTGCACGGTGGCGACCACGATTAACGGCGGCAAACAATTTGGCAGCATATGTCGAAAAACAATGCGTGGCTTGGACAATGCCAGAACGGTGGCCGCATCCACATATTCCTTTTGACGCTCGACCAACGCGGACGCGCGCACGGTACGTGCATAGTAAGCCCATTGCACGGTAACCAATGCGATGATGACCTTATCAACTCCCTGACCAAATACTGCCAGCAAAATGAGCGCAACCAAAATCGCCGGGAACGACAGCTGAATGTCAACAATGCGCATGATGAGGGTATCAACCCGGCCCCCAAAATAGGCGGCGAGCATACCGAACACCAAGCCGATACTCAATGCAAATACGGTCGACAAGACGCCGACCCCCAGTGAAATTCGCAGGCCGTAAAAAATGCCGGACAACATGTCGCGGCCCTGATCATCCGATCCGAGTACAAACGTTTTTCCCGTTAAAGATTTTTCACCCGGCGCCAGCTTTCCGTCCATCACATCCAACTGGGCCAAGTCATAAGGATTTTGCGGCGAAATAAATGGCGCGGCAATCGCAATGCCAACAACCACAACGAGCAGCGCCAGTCCGACCAGCGCTAATTTTGATTCACAAAATTCAGCCCAAAAACGGCGCAAAGGTGACTCCACGCTCGGCGCAGCCAAAGACACGACATTGTTTTCCAATTTGATATCTGTCATGTCAATGACTTCCACTCGCCGTACCGCCTAACCGAACTCGCGGATCCAACCACGAGTAGACCAAATCCACGATCAGATTAATCACGATAAACAACGTAACAATCACCATCAAATAAGCAACAATGACCGGGCGATCAAGTTGGTTAATTGAATCAATCAACAACTTGCCAGTACCTGGCCAGGCGAAAATAGATTCGGTCACAATAGCAAACGCGATAACCGAACCAAACTCCAGCCCGATGATGGTGACAATCGGAATCATGATGTTTTTCAACACATGCACACCAATCACTCGAGATTGTGACAATCCTTTGGCGCGGGCAAATTTGACATAGTCCTGCAGGACAATTTCCCGCACCTGCGCACGGGTAAGCCGGATCAACAAGGAAAGTTTAAATAGCGCCAGATTAATTGCCGGCAATAGTAGATGTGAAAGGCCATCCAGACTTAAAAAACTGACCGGCACTCCCAACAACAACGAGGTGGTGCCACGTCCGTTGGATGGCAGCCAGCCAAGCTGAACAGCAAAAAACATGATCAATACCAGCCCGACCCAAAAAGTTGGCAATGAAAAACCGACGATCGATAACGCCATGATACTGCGACCGACGAATGAATTTGGATTGAGACCTGCAATCATTCCCAATGGGATGCCGAACAGAATGGCCATCAGCATTGCGGCCAACGCCAGCTCGATCGTGGCGGGCATTTTAGACAAAATTAGCTCCAGTGCCGGCACACCAAACACAAATGATTTGCCCAAATCACCCGTTACCGCGCCTTTTAGAAACACCCAATATTGTTCATATAGGGGTTTGTCCAGCCCGAGCGCAATCGTCGCGCGCACCCTCTCAATCTCATCCGCTTGAGGGTTGACTAATAGTTCGATCGGATTGCCGATGGCGAATACGCCCAAAAAAACAATGAGCGACATCGCCAGCAATACAAACAGGGATTGACCAAGTCGGCGAAGTAGATACGCGAGCATAGAGAAGCTACCAAATCAGGTGGCGCACAATCAATTGCGCCACCCGAAATTAAATACTGCCGAATTATTTTGTTGGCTTTAAACCCATTGCCAATGTGTATTGATCCGTACGGGGTGTGTATTTCAGGCCCTTTGTAGCCGCCCAAGTGGACACTTCGTAATGCAGGGGAATCAGCCCGACATCGTCCATGACCATTTCGGCCGCCTTAATAATCGCGGCCTCCCGTTTTTTATCATCCATTGTTACCAAAGCAGTCGTTAACAGGGCGTCAAAAGCGGGATTCGAATATCGCCCACGATTGGTTACTCCCATACCTTTTGCAGAGTCGAATGTGGCCAGCAAAGAGCGCATGGCGGAACCCTGTTCACCAGACTCGGTTCCCCAACCGAGCAGCATATAACCAAACTCGAGTTTTGTTGCCCGCGTGAAATAAACGGCAGACGGCATTGTTTCCACTTTTATGTCGATGCCGATGCGGGTATACATCTGCGCCAACGCCTGCGCGATGCCAGAGTCGTTAATGTAGCGGTTGTTCGGGCCATGAATGGTCATTGCAAAACCATTGGGATAACCCGCTTCTGCCAGTAATTTCTTCGCGCCTACAATGTCAAATTTCATTGGCTTCAATTTTTTGCTGGTGCCGTAGAAAAAATCCGGCAACAATTGCGCGGCGGCCTGTGCCTTGCCTTCCATGACCCGCGACACGATCGCATCGCGATTAACCGCCATCGACAATGCTTTTCTCACACGCACATCACGGAACGGATTTTTATCCAGCGGTTTGCCGTCCTTGCCGAACACAAAGGGCGGCGATTTTTCGGTGCTTTGATTCAAGTGCACATAAATCACACGATTGGAAATTTTGTCGGCAAGATTATATTTTGGATCCTTGGATAATTTTGCAATGTCAGCGGTCGGAACCGTTTCGATTAACTGCACGTCGCCAGAAAGCAATGCCGCCACACGAGCGGCAGGATTCGTTAACATTTTGAAGGAAATCACGTCCCATGGCTCCTCGCCGCCCCAGTACCCGTAATTTGCTTTGAGAATGATTTTTTGATTTGGAACGTACTCTTGAAACTTGTATGCGCCCGTACCAATGGCCGCGCGACCGGAATTGTAGTCTTCGGTATTGGCTTTTTCGCCAACGCCTTTGGAAACAATTAGCACGGTGGAGAGATCGGAAGGCAACAGTACATTTGGCGTCGCCGTTTTCAACACAATCGTATACGGATCTACAATTTTGACGTCAACAATTGAACGTACAAAGGTGCTGAATGAGGACGGGCTATTCGGCACCGTTGGCACACGTTTCAAGGTAAAAGCGACGTCGTCTGCCGTAAACAACGAGCCATCGTGGAAACGCACGTTTTTACGCAGCTTAAATTCCCACGTTAAGTCATCAACAGAACGCCAAGATGTGGCGAGGCCGGGGACAAATTTTTGGTTGTCATCCGTTTTTACCAGGGCTTCAAACACATGGCGCAACATGCCGTTGTTCGGCCCGATATTGTGATAGTGCGGATCGATAGAGGTGATGGCTGCCTGCAAACCGATGGACACATCGCGCAGTTTTGCTTGGGCCATTACATTGCCGCTGGTGGCAGCCAATAAAAGTAATACTGAAACTGCAGACACGGCAACGACTCGAAACATATTAGCTCCCGGCGAATTGTTTGTTTGCTGAGCAGAGATAATAACCGAAAGCCCAACTTGGGGCTTAAATCGAAAGTGCAACCATGACGGGGGAAACAATGGGAATGATCGATAATTTCGAGCAATTGTTGGCGGCCGGAAAAGACTCGCCGTTGTTGCGATTTTCACTTGGCAATGCCTACTTGCAAGCTGGGGACTTGGATCAGGCTGTTCTAAATCTTTTGCAGGCAGTGGCAAAAGATCCAGGGTATTCAGCCGCATGGAAACTGCTTGGCAAGGCATATGCGGCGCAGGACAATATTCCGCTCGCTGTTATGTCATATCAAAGCGGAATTGCGGCCGCCACCTTAAAAGGTGACAAACAGGCTGCAAAGGAAATGACTGTATTTTTGAAACGCTTGCAAAAATAAGCGCGTTCAAGAGCTGACGCGCGCGGTTGAAGTGCAATGCGTCCGTCTGCGTCTGATCCCTGCGGGGCGTCGACAACTATTGATTATTGCCTGGCAACCGGGTCAAATAATCATGAATGACATTGCGTGGCACCTTGCCATCCAGTGATGAGGCCCCAAGGGCATTGAGCAAGATCAAATGAATGTCGCCGTCTTCGTTTTTTTTATCGCGCGACATATGCAAAATCATCACGTCTGCAGAAATGGCCGGGGGCCGCAGCGGCAATCCAGCCCGATTGACAACTGCAATGATGCGCTCGGCGACTTTTAGATCAATGCGACCCATTGCCAGCGAGAAGTTTGTCGCCAACACCATGCCACAAGCGACCGCTTCACCATGCAGCCATTCGCCATAGCCGAGCGCACTTTCTATCGCGTGGCCGAAAGTATGGCCGAAATTCAAGAGCGCACGGTCGCCCTTGGTTTCGAATTCGTCGGCACCGACAACCGACGCTTTTATTTCGCACGATCGGCGTATGGCGTACACCAATGCCGCAGACTCGCGCCGAAGCAACAAATCAATGTTTTGCTCAATCCAATCAAAAAAAGTGGCGTCCAATGCAACACCATATTTGATTACCTCAGCCAGGCCGGAGCGAAACTCCCGGTCCGGCAGCGTTGCCAATGTCGCCGTATCAATTATTACTTTTCGTGGTTGGTAAAATGCGCCGACCATGTTTTTTCCGAGCCGATGGTTAATGGCGGTTTTACCACCGACTGATGAATCCACCTGCGCCAACAAGGTCGTTGGCACCTGAATAAATGGTATGCCACGCTGATAAATAGCCGCGGCAAACCCAACCATATCGCCAATCACGCCACCACCCAGGGCGATCAATACCGTTTTTCGACCGCAGGCCTTTTCAAGCAGGCAATCAAAAATTTTATCTAGGGTTGGCCAATCTTTGTTGGTCTCGCCATCCGGTAGGACAATACTAAATGTGCGCTTGCCAGCTTGCCGCAATGCCGCCTCTATGGCAACACCATATAAAGGATAAACAAGGTCATTCGAGATCACGACCAACTGAGCATCACCGGTGACTTGGGTAATGTTTGAAACATCATTGAGCAGGCCGTCGCCAATCACTATTTCATAAGTGCGCGCCGCCAATTGAACCTGCAATTTTTCCGCCTGCGTCGTGAGGGATTGTGACGGATTTTCCACCCGCGACGGGATTGAGTTGTTCATACAGTATTTTTATTTCTTGGACGGTTGCGCGAACTAAGTGTACTTGGGTGATTGCGCGAAATAATCGGCAATCTCTGACGCCAATTCACGCGCAAGTTGCAACCGGTTGGGATGGTTGAGCTTAATGGTCAAATCGGCAATTTCATTGTATAACGGCCCGCGAACAGTGAGTAATCCGGTCAATCGCTCGTGCACATTCGCATTACTTAGCAATGGCCGTTTGTTCCGTTTGCCACCTGTTTGCGAAATGCGTTTCACCAATGTATCAACATCTGCCTGCAAATACACAACCAGCCCCCTCGCGGACAGGACGACACGGTTTTCCGGCAGCAAAATAGCCCCGCCTCCGGTTGCCATGACGATGCCGCTATTCTGGCTCAACTCCTCTATGAGCGCTGCCTCGCGCTGACGAAAGCCTGCCTCACCTTCAATTTCAAAAATAGTCGCAATTTCGACGCCGTTGCGACACACGATTTCGTCATCGGTATCAACAAATGGCATATCGAGTAAATTGGCCAATGATTTGCCAACCGTGCTCTTTCCGGCGCCAGGCATGCCAATCAGGAATATATTCTGCGGTTTGGACATTGATTGAATTATTTACGGTTGCGCATTAAACGATAGCAAACAAACAAAACGGGGCACCAAAGGCGCCCCGTTTTGTTTGTTGCCTGTCAGACGCAGTTTAACGGACAGTCAATTGATCCTTAATAATTCTTGGCGTGATAAAAATCAGCAGCTCGGTCTTTTCATCGCGCTTACGTGTCGTTTTGAACAAATGTCCGAGCAATGGAATATCGCCTATCAACGGGATTTTGGTAACGTCGGTGCGAGTTGTCTGCTCATATATGCCACCCAATACAATGGTCTCGCCATTTTCAGCGAGTACCTGCGTTTTCAGGGTTCGTGTGTCGATGGATGGAATGCCGCCGAATGATGCGCCGACTGCATCTTTTTTGATTTCGATATCCATTATGACTTTATCGTCAGGTGTGATTTGCGGGGTCACATCCAAGGACAAAACAGCCGGCTTAAATTGTGTGGTTGTGCCACCACTTGCCGCCTGCGTCTGGAATGGAATCTCGGTGCCTTGCGTAATTGTAGCTTTTCGTTTGTCCGCCGTGACAATTCGCGGGTTGGAAACAATCTTGCCGCGATTGTCTGCTTCCAGCGCTGAGAGCTCAAGGTTAATAACGTTTCCATTTCCCAAATTCAGGAACGTCAAGCCAAGCGAGCCGCCACCGGCGACTGGCAAATTCAAGTTCAAATCACCTACTGACGACGATGTTCCGCCTCGTGCAGTATTGTTTGACTGGCCGATACTGCCGCCCACACCAAGATTGCGACCGTTGGCCGTTATTCCAGCCGAGGTTCCAAATCTGGTGCCTAATTCACGTCGGAAATTGTCGTCTGCAGTCACAATGCGCGCTTCGATCAACACCTGTCGAACCGGTATGTCAAGCTGGGCAAGCAAGCGGCGAACGTCGTCTAGGCGAGCCGGAACAT
>JAYTBF010000231.1:0-8963 GCA_043737175.1 Burkholderiales bacterium | reverse complement strand
CGCTCGATTCGATTCCGACCTTTAATGGCGAACCAGTGTCTGCGATAGCGGCGACGCCGGGCGTTGAAAAGCCCGGCTCTGCATGCTGTGCCCCTGCGGCGGCATCGGTGCCTGTATCGCTACCCAAGCCAACCGGCAAGTCAGCAAAAGGCGCGTGCTGTGGCTGATCGAATTTTCAATGTCCTGTTTCTTTGCACCCACAATTCGGCGCGCTCGGTGATGGCCGAAGCGCTGCTAAACAAACTCGGCACGGGAAAATTCCACGCGTTCAGCGCGGGCAGCCACCCAAAATCAGCACCAAACCAGTTTGCGCTCGAAAAGGTCGCGCAGCTGGGCTTTGACCCGACCAGATTCAAAAGTAAATCTTGGGATGACTTTGTTGTTCCCGGCGGCCCGGTGATGGACATGATCATCACGGTTTGTGATGATGCGGCTGGTGAAGTTTGCCCGGTTTGGCTGGGACACCCTGCCACCGCACACTGGGGATTTCCCGATCCGTCAAACGCCCCGGGTGGCGACGCAGAAAAGCGTGCCGCCTTTGACCAGACCTTCCTCGCAATCAAGCGCCGCATTGATTTTTTGGTCGCTCTGCCGGTGGCGAAACTCGAACACCTCGCACTGACCAACGCGCTCAAACAAATTCATACCTAATGAAATCTGCCAATCAAGCGGCTGGTGCGACAGATTCACCCGTGCCGGCACCAATGAATTTTTTTGAACGCACCCTGACGGCCTGGGTTGCGCTTTGTATCGTCGTCGGTATTGCACTCGGTCAGATGATGCCCGGTCCATTCAAGTTGATTGGATCCATCGAAGTTGCACGGGTGAATTTGCCGGTCGGTGCGCTGATCTGGGTGATGATCATCCCGATGCTCATCCGTATTGACTTTGGCGCGCTCGGACAAGTGCGACAGCATGTGCGTGGCATTGGCGTGACACTGGTGGTGAATTGGCTGGTCAAGCCGTTTACGATGGCCTTGCTCGGCTGGTTGTTCATCCGTCATTTGTTTGCACCGCTATTGCCCGCCGAACAAATCGACAGCTATATCGCCGGCCTGATTTTGCTGGCGGCCGCACCCTGTACGGCGATGGTGTTTGTCTGGAGCCGACTGACCAATGGCGACCCTTATTTCACGCTCTCCCAAGTGGCGCTGAATGATTTCATCATGGTGTTTGCGTTCGCGCCGGTGGTGGCGTTGTTGCTGGGCATTTCAAGCATTACCGTACCTTGGGCGACGCTGTTGACATCGGTGACGCTCTACATCGTGATTCCGGTTGCCATCGCGCAGGTATTGCGGCGCGTGTTGCTCGCGCGCGGCCAGGCGACGTTTGACCGGGTGATGCAGCACATCCAGCCCTGGTCAATTGGTGCGCTGCTGCTCATGCTGGTGCTGCTGTTTGCATTTCAGGGCGAGGCGATTCTGCGCCAGCCATTGGTGATTGTCCTGCTCGCCGTGCCGATTTTGATTCAGGTTATTTTTAATTCGTCACTCGCCTACTGGCTGAACCGCCGGCTCGGCGAAAAACACGCGGTCGCGGGTCCATCGGCATTGATCGGTGCGTCCAATTTTTTTGAGTTGGCCGTTGCGGCCGCGATCAGTTTGTTTGGCTTCGAGTCCGGCGCGGCACTCGCCACCGTCGTCGGGGTGCTGATTGAAGTGCCGCTCATGTTGGCGGTGGTTAAGGTTGTGAACGCCACCAAGCCTTGGTACGAAGCGGGCGCAAAAGTGGCGACAAAAGTCTAATATCGGCGGGCGTTTTCAGGCGTTTTTGCCTGGAAATTCCCGCCCCTGCTTGACCTTTACCACCTGTCGCCGTTCACTGATTCACCCGCGCACCGATTTATACATCGCCAACGCTTGGTCGCGCTGCACTGCGTGATCCACCACCGGCAAAGGATAATCGCGGCCAATCACAAAATTGATTGCCTGCGCTTCAAGTGGTGGCAGCGTCCAGGGCGCGTGGATGAATTTATCCGGGACATTTTGCAGCTCGGGACAATATTGACGAATGAATCGGCCCTGCGGATCAAAGCGTTGACTTTGCGTGACCGGATTAAAAATTCGAAAATAGGGCTGCGCATCACAACCGGTCGACGCTGCCCATTGCCAACCACCATTGTTGGCGCTGAGATCAAAATCGTTGAGGTGATCGGCGAAGTATTTTTCACCCCAACGCCAATCGATCAATAAGTCTTTGGTTAAAAAACTGGCAACAATCATACGCAGTCGATTGTGCATATAGCCGGTCTGGTTAATTTGCCGCATGGCCGCATCGACGATCGGGTAACCAGTCTGCGCCCGGCACCAGGCATTGAACAATTGTGGATCATTCTGCCATTTGAGCGTGGCGTAGATTGGCTTGTACGTCCGAGTCACGACATGCGGGTTGTGCCACAAAATCTGCACGTAAAAGTCACGCCAGATGAGTTCTGCCAGCCACGTTTCAGCGCCGATATTTTTTCGCTTCAGGGTCTCGGCGTAGGCAATGGTGGCGAGCTCACGAATCGAAATTGTGCCAAAACGATTGTGGATGCTGAGATACGACACCCCTTTGATTGCCGGAAAATCACGCTTGTCTTTGTAGTCAGCCATTCGCTCGACAAAATTGTCGCGCAGTGTGGCCGCGCCCGCCATTCCGAATGCCAGCAACGACCCAATGTTGGTGCGTGCGAAGCCGATCGATTCCAGTGATGGCATCACCTCAGTCGGCCGCCTTGGCGCGGCCAAATGGGCTTGATAACGTTCAACCGGAAACGGCTGCAAAAACGTTTCATCAATCTTTTTTAGCCATGCATTTTTATAAGGTGTGAATACACTGAATGGCTTGCCGGCTTGCGTGAGTATTTCGTCTTTCTCAAAAATAACGTGGTCTTTGAATGACTCAAAGCCAATGTTTTGCAGGCGCAATGTTGCCGCCACATTTGTGTCGCGCAAGATGGCATCTGGCTCGTAATCGGTATTGGTGAATACCGCGTCGACGTTTAATTCTGCGGCCAATGCCGGAATCAGTGCCGTGGCGTGCCCATTTTGCACCAATAGGTCACCGCCCATTTCCCGCAATTTCAACTGCAATGCAACCACCGACTCCCAAATAAATTCGACCCGCCGATCCGTTTTGGTCGGTAAGGCATCCAGAATATCGCGGTCAAAAACAAACACGCAATGGACCTTTTTTGCGGCTTGGAGGGCCAGGTAAAGGCCGGTGTTATCGTTTGCCCTTAAATCACGGCGAAACCAAAAAAGAACTGTTTGCATTGGGAAATGATAGCGTGCAAATCCACATTCACGTAAAATATTGAGCCTGATGCAGATCATCAATCTCACCAACCATTTTTTGATCGCCATGCCCGCCATGGCCGACCCGCATTTTTCCCGAACCCTCACCTATATTTGTGAGCATTCCGAACGTGGGGCGATTGGTTTGGTCATTAATAAGCCGATCGATATCAGTGTCGGCCACCTGTTTGAACAGGTCAATATTCCCTTAAACGACAATGTATTGAGTTTCGAGCCGGTGCATTTTGGTGGGCCGGTCAAGGTGGAATGTGGTTTTGTACTGCACCAGCCGCTCGGCGATTGGCACTCCACCTTAAAAATTGACCGCGATATCGGCATGACGACGTCAAAGGATATTCTCGAGGCAATTGCCGCCGGAAACGGGCCAACCAACGTATTGGTGGCGCTCGGTTACGCCGGTTGGGAAGCGGGCCAGTTGGAAGAAGAAATTATGCTCAACGGCTGGCTGACCGTTGAGGCAGACGCAAATCTGATTTTCAATTTGCCAGACGAAGAAAAACTGATTGCCGCCATGCTCAAACTTGGCGTACGCCCGGAAATGTTATCCGACAGTGTGGGTCACGCCTGACATGGCCGGCGCTGATCCCCATGCCACGATTATGGGATTCGACTTCGGCGAAAAACGGATCGGCGTGGCCATTGGCAGTATTTCGATCGGTGTGGCCAGTGCGTTAACCACCATTCACGCCGAATCAAATATTGATCGATTGTCCGCCGTCGGCAACCTGGTGCGTGATTGGCAGCCGGTACAGTTTGTGGTCGGTGAACCGGCTTATCGGAACGGTGAACCCCACCCCATTGCCCATCTGGCGAAAAAATTTGGTAACCGGTTGACGGAAAATTTCAAATTGCCGGTGGCGTATATCAACGAATTCCTAAGCTCGACCGAGGCCGCCGTACTGTTGGCGGAAAAAGGCGTTAAAGGCCGCAACCAAAAAGAAAAAATCGACGCAGTCGCGGCGCAAATTATTTTGCAGTCGTGGCTGGACGATCAAAAGAGGGTCAGCCATGCAGCTTGATGCCGATAATATGATTCGTATGCTCGCCGAAAAAATCGGCCCGCTTAGTCCGGACACCCACATTGTCGGCATTCACACCGGTGGCGCGTGGGTGGCAGAACGATTGGCGAAACTACTCGGCGCCAACCAATACGGTACGCTGGCGGTGACGCTGCATCGTGATGATTTTGGCCGGCGCGGATTACACCCGCAAACCAAATCGACGGAAATCGGCTTTGCAGTGGATGGCTGTCATATCCTGCTGGTGGACGATGTACTGCAATCCGGGCGCACCATTCGCGCCGCCTTAAACGAAATTTTTGATTTTGGCCGACCGGCAAGTGTCAAATTGGCGGTTTTGATTGACCGTGGCGGCCGTGCCCTGCCGGTTCAAGCTGATTACGTGGCGTTGTCCATGCCGCTCGATAACAAACAAATTCTCGCCCTGACCAATGAAAATAACGCACTACGGTTTGAAATTCGTGACGTTTAAAAGACCGAAGAAAGCAAACACATGCTCACCGCCAATCCGCAATTGACGTCCGACAAAAAGTTGCGCCACCTGCTGACGACTGAGGGCCTGCCAAAATCAATCATCGAAAGTATTCTCAATACTGCCGACCAATTTGTTTCGGTGGGTGATCGCGACGTCAAAAAGGTGCCGCTGCTGCGTGGCAAGTCCGTCTTCAATTTATTTTTTGAAAACTCCACCCGCACCCGCACCACCTTCGAAATTGCCGCCAAACGATTATCGGCCGACGTGATTAATCTGAACATTGATGCATCGTCGACCAAAAAAGGTGAGTCGTTAATCGACACCATCGATAATTTGACGGCCATGGATGCGGATATGTTCGTGGTGCGCCACGCCCAATCAGGTGCGGCGCACTTGATTGCGCAGCATGTCAACCGGGTGCGGCCGAATGTAGCGGTGATCAATGCCGGTGACGGTCGTCATGCCCATCCGACGCAGGGTCTGCTCGACATGTACACCATTCGTCACTTTAAAAAATCCTTCCACAATTTGAGTGTCGCGATCGTCGGCGACATATTGCACTCGCGGGTGGCGCGCTCGGGCATTCACGCCTTGACGACTTTGGGATGTCCGGATGTACGGGTGATCGGTCCCAAAACATTGATCCCCAGCGAATGTGCACGATTGGGTGTATCGGTTTTTCACGATATGAAACGCGGCCTCGAAGGCTGCGATGTGATCATGATGTTGCGCTTGCAAAATGAACGCATGGACGGACCACTGTTACCGAGTGGACAGGAGTTCTACAAGAGTTATGGATTGACCGCCGAGAAATTATCGCGCGCCAAACCCGATGCCATTGTCATGCATCCCGGGCCGATGAATCGCGGGGTGGAAATTGAGTCAACCATCGCCGATGGCCGTCAGGCGGTGATTTTGCCGCAGGTCACTTTTGGTATCGCCGTACGGATGGCGGTCATGTCGATGGTCAGTGGTGGCAGCGGCGGCGGACACGCGGGAGAAGCAGCATGAATTTAGAAATTCGCAACGGGCGCATGATTGACCCGGCGACGGGTCGCGACGAGATTGCCAACCTGTATTTGGCGGACGATAAGATCGCCGCTATTGGTGTCGCCCCTGATGGATTCATTGCCGGAAAAATTATTGATGCAAGTGGCAAAATTGTTGCGCCCGGCTTGGTTGATTTAAGTGCACGACTACGTGAGCCTGGGTATGAACATAAAGCCACGCTCGAAACAGAGTTAATGGCCGCCTCCGCTGGCGGGGTCACCACCTTGGTTTGTCCCCCGGATACCGAGCCGGTGCTCGATGAACCCGGCCTGGTTGAGATGTTGAAACGTCGCGGTTGGACGCTCAATCAAGCGCGCATTTATCCACTCGGCGCGCTGACCTCCGGACTCAAAGGTGAAAAATTATCGGAAATGTTGGAACTGACCGAAGCCGGATGTATTGGTTTTTTCCAAGCAGACCGGCCGATTGTTGATACCACCGTGCTGTACCGCGCCATGCAATACGCGGCAACCTATGGCTTCACCATTTGGCTGCGTCCGGAAGATGCCCATCTTGCCAAAGGTGGCTTCGCCCACGACGGCGAAGTGGCCACGCGTTTGGGACTGGCGGGTATTCCGGTCAGTGCAGAAACCGTGGCGATCGCCACCATCACCACACTCATGCGTGAAACCGGTGCCAAGGTGCATTTGGCACGGCTCTCTTCAGCAGCGGGTGTGGCACTGGTGCGGCGGGCCAAAGCCGACGGGCTGCCGTTGACGGCGGACGTGGGCATTCACCATTTGCTGCTCACTGATCGTGATATCGGTTACTTCGATTCGCACTATCGCTTTTCCCCGCCGTTGCGCGCACCGTCCGATCGTGACGCCTTATCGGCAGGGGTGATCGACGGCACCATTAATGCAATCTGCTCGGATCACACGCCGACCGATGACAGCGAGAAAAATGTGCCGTTCGGCGAGGCCACATCCGGCTCGTCCGCTTTGGAAATGTTATTGCCCCTCACCTTGAAATGGGCCGACCACGCCAAGGTTCCGTTGGCTTTGGCGCTGGCAAAAATCAGTATGCATCCTGCTGACGTGCTGAATAAAACGCAGGGACGCTTTGCTGTCGGCAAACCAGCTGACGTGTGCATTTTTGACGCGCGCGCATTTTGGGCGGTGACCCGCGAAACGTTGGTATCGCAGGGTAAAAACACGCCGTATCTGGGCCGCGAATTACAGGGTCGGGTGGAACACACTATTTGCGCGGGTCGGATCGTTTATTCAGCGTAAACACTTTTGCTGATACCGTTTTCTAATGGATTTTGATTATGAATAGTCTGCTCGATTTTTCCGGCTTGCCGCGTTTTCAATCCTTCCAACCCGCGTTGGTGCAGCCGGCTATCAGCAGGTTGATTGCCGACGCCGAGCATTGTGTGACCTCGATGTCCGCCGCGACCGATGCGCCGACCTGGACCAACGTTATTACACCGCTCGAAGACGTGACCGAAAAATTGTCACGCGCGTGGGGAATGGTGGCGCACCTGAATGCCGTGGTAAATTCGCCGGCTTTGCGTGAAACCTATAACAATATGTTGCCGGTCGTCACCCAATTTTGGTCGTCACTTTCACAAAACGCATCGTTATTCGGCAAGTACAAACAGATTCGCGCCTCGGCAGAAGAATTGTCGTTGAGCGCCGCACAAATACGTGTGCTTGATCATCAAATTCGCGACTTTCGACTCGGCGGGGCGGAGCTGACCAACGAAAATAAAGTGCGCTTCATGGCCATTCAGGAATCGTTATCGACCTTGATGTCTGCGTTTAATGATCATGTGTTGGATGCAACCAATGGTTTTTCCCACGTGGTGACAGATGAAACTCAGCTCGATGGTTTGCCCGCTGATTGTATTGAGGCGGCGCTGGACGCCGCACAACAGGACAATTTGCGCGGCTGGAAATTTACGTTGCACGCGCCGTCGTATATGCCGGTCATGCAATACGCGGCACATCAGCCCCTGCGCGCCACCCTTTATCGGGCGTTTGTGACCCGTGCGTCCGAATTGGGTGCCGATATCAAATGGGACAACACCGACATCATTAAACAAATATTGCAATTGCGGGCGGAGTCGGCGGCATTGCTGGGTTATAAAAATTACGCGGAAGTTTCGCTTGCGCCAAAAATGGCGCAAAGCCCCAAAGTCGTCATCAAATTTTTAGGCGAGATGGCGGCAAAGTCAAAACCGTTTGCCGAAAACGATTGGCGGGAAATGGGCGCGTTTGCCAAAGAAACCCTGGGGTTGGCAGAGATCAACGCCTGGGATGTGCCGTTTATTTCCGAAAAATTGCGCGAGCGGCGTTACGCATTTTCGGATAACGACGTGAAGCAATATTTCCAGGAAGCAAATGTTATTGCTGGACTGTTCCGGGTGGTGGAGTCCATTTATGGCGTGAAATTTGTCAAATCGACTGCGGAAACCTGGCATGACGACGTTTCGTTTTATGACGTCAAGGATACAAACGGAGAATTGATCGGACAGTTCTATTTTGATTTGTACGCGCGCCCAAATAAACGCGGCGGCGCGTGGATGAACGACGCCATTAACCGCCGCAAAGTCGCGGATGACATTCAACATCCGGTCGCGTACATGACCTGTAATTTTCCTGCGCCTGTAGGCAACCGACCAGCCTTATTTACCCACAACCATGTCATCACCCTGTTTCACGAATTTGGCCACGGCTTGCACCAGTTGTTGACGGAGGTGGATGAATTGGCCGTGTCCGGGATTAGCGGGGTGGAGTGGGACGCAGTCGAATTGCCCTCCCAATTTATGGAAAATTTTTGCTGGGAATGGGATGTCTTGCAGCACATGACTGCGCACATTGAAACCGGTGAGTCATTACCGCGCGACCTGTTCAACAAAATGATTGCCGCCAAAAATTTTCAAAGCGGCATGGGATTTGTGCGGCAGCTTGAATTCGCCACGCTGGATATGCTTGCCCATACCGATTTTAATTTTGAGCGGGAAAACATCCTCGACTTGGTGAGCCGTGTACGCGCGGCGGTGGCGGTGGTGCCCTATCCAACATTCAATCGTATGCCCCATGCCTTTGCGCATATTTTCGGCGGCGGATATGCGGCCGGATATTACAGCTACAAATGGGCGGAAGTGTTATCCGC
>JAYTBF010000230.1:0-3722 GCA_043737175.1 Burkholderiales bacterium | reverse complement strand
CAGTGAGCGCGCGGATGGTGGACTCCGCCTTGGCAAATTCTTTTTCGTAAATTTGTATTTCTGCCAGCAACAACTGACCGCGCATGGGGTCGATCTTGCTGAATTCCTGGCTGTTGCTGATCGCCTTGCTGACACTGCCACCGGCAATGCCGGGTGCCATCAGGTAAAACTGATTGAGATCGCGGCGCATGGTGTAATTTTTTGGCTCCAACGCAACCGCCTTAAGATACATTTCCTTAATGCGACCGGCGTATTTGAGTCCGGCGGTCATGCCGCCCGACATCGCCATGGCCCCATACAGGGAGCCCAGCGTGTGGTGACAACGCGCCGACTGCGGCAGGTCCTTGATACATTGTTCGGCGCGCGGCAACAACGCCTCGCGCTTTTTGGTGTCACCGGCGACCACACGGCCGAGATGCCACAGGGCCACGTCGTCCCTGGGATTTTTGGTCATACGTTCTTGCGCGAGTGATTCCACTCCAGCCAGGTTTCGCGCTTTGTGCAGCGGTTGAAAATCGGCATCCACTGACATGCCGATCGCGGCGCGTGGTATGGCCAATGCGGTGGTCAATGCTGTGACCAATACCGTGAGTGACAGGGTAAAAAGTAAGCAAGGGATTGATTTTTGAGCCATGGTTCTTTTCGGTTGTGGGATGGGGTTGGATGGTGTGAGCCGGTCTTTTGGATGTGTTCAAACCGCAAGGGTAGGGGTGTTTGGGCTAAAGTGTTGCCATGAATACAGAATCCCCACCCCCACAAGCCTGGCTTGCCTATTGCCGCGCTGGATTTGAGGGCGATATCTCCGAAGAGTTGCACGCCCGATTTCATTGCGCGGCTCTGAATCCGATTGCCAACAGCGGTTATGTGATTGCACCCGGTGCTCGTTTAAAAACCCTCAACGAAACGCCGGTGGCATCACTAACTTTTGCCCGCCAGTTGGTGTTGACGCATACCCTGCCGATTGCGTTGACCAGCAACGATCGGGTAACACCGATTCTGGCGCGACTGCTGGAATTTTTGGAATTTAATCATATTCTGACCGTCACCGATTGTTGGGTGGAGTATCCGGATACCAACGACGGCAAGGAAATGTCCCGTGCCGCCAAGGCGATTGAGCCGCGTTTGCACGAAGCGCTGGAGACACAAAATAAAATTGCCGGACACGCCAAATATCGGGCGCATATTTTTATCACCCCGGATCGTCAAGCGTGGGTGGGCGTGGCCGACATGACGCACGCACAACCCGATCCCTTGGGTATTCCACGTATTCGCATGCCACACGATGCACCGTCACGCTCGACACTCAAGTTGGCCGAAGCCTTTCAGGTATTTCTCGGCGACAATCAGGCGCAAGCCTTGCAGCCGGATATGCGTGCGGTTGATCTGGGTGCCGCCCCCGGCGGTTGGACTTGGCAATTGATGGGGCGGGGTATTCGTGTCACTGCCGTCGACAACGCTGATTTAAAAGGCGATCTGGTCGATAACGCCATGGTCAAACACATGCGTATGGACGGTTTTAAATATGCACCACGAGTGTCCGTCGATTGGATGGTGTGTGACATGGTCGAGTCACCTTCACGCATCGCCCGGCTGGTTGCGACCTGGCTGGTGAACGATTGGGCCCGCTACATCATTTTTAATTTGAAATTGCCGATGAAAAAGCGTTATGCAGAATTGCTGCGCTGTTACGACATGATTGCCGACGCGTGTGATGAAGCCGGCAAACCGTTGGTGTTGCAAATGAAGCAGCTTTATCACGACCGTGAGGAAGTCACCTGTTTTGCAACCGTCCCAACCAAACGTTCACAATTTGCGCACAACAGCACCGATGCGGCCGTCGCCAGACGCGCTGTCCGTGCCGAACGTACCTCGCGAACGGGTAGCATAGGAAGTGGATCGCCCGCAGATCAGCAGGGCACAGCGGTTGGTGCAGCGGCGCGTAAAAGCAACGTAAAGGGTGGCATAAAGACTGGGGCAAAACCGGCACCAACCACGGCCAAACGGGCCAGCAAACGCGTCGCCGCACCATCGACCTCGCCATGGTCGGTGACACCACCACCAAAACAAAAACGCCGTAAATAATTGCGGCGCGCCCAAACAAAAACGCCGCAAATAATTGCGGCGTTTTTCTTGGTGTGACTGAGGCTAGATTCTATTAGCGCTGGAAATTAATTTCGGTTTCGTAGGTGCGCCCTTCGGAGCCGGGGTTAAATTTCCACCGCTGTAACGTCAATTGCACTTCGCGGTCAAAAATACGCGTTGGCCGGGAAGATATGATGGTGACCAAGGTAGGCTCGCCTTGAGCACTAATGGTGACGCGCGCGCGCACCACGCCACTTTCGATGTTCTGCCGAACCGCTTCGCGCGGGAAACTGGGTTGTTCACGGCTGACCACAACAACCGCATCACCGCCTGGACGAGGCGCGGGTGCTGCAGCAACAGGGGCGGGAGCGGGTACCACCACCGGGGCAGCGACCACCGCCGGCGTGGGTGCAACCACCGGTGCAGGTGCCTGTTTGACCGGCTCAACCGGTGCAGCTCTAACCGGCTCGGGTTTGGCGGCGATAACGGGCTCAGGTTTGGCAACCGGTTCCGGTGCCTTGGGGTTGGCCTCACGAATGGTCTTTAAGTCGGCCATGTAATCAACCGTTTTGCGGGGCACAAAAAAGTCAGGCTGGGTTTCCTGTTTGGTTTGCACCGCTTTTAGGCGTTCTTCTGTGGTCACCACCCGTTCGGTTTTGCCACATCCTGCCAGGACGGCGGCGGCACACAACAATGCAATGACGGGAAAGGCCGACGAACGAATGCCAACTTGGTCGAGACAATCTGAATTAGGCTGAATAGTCATAGGTATACAGGGGGGGGGGAAACATTAAAAATAATTACCGCAAAAAAGCGCGTAGGTGTGGCTAATTCTACTGCGTACGGCGAACAATCGTATACAGAGCGAATAAATTTGTCGTCAGGTCATTAACAACCTCACCTTTGTCATTTTTATCCCACCCGACGGCCGCACCCATGCGACGGACAAAGTCATGGTCTTCAACGTCCAGAGCCACGACCGCTAAGCCGGCTTTGGTGAATTGTGCTGGGGTAAACGGCGAACGGGCATCGGCGTGGGGCAAGTATGGTTGATTTGCCGCCGCTTGTTTGGGGGCCAGATTGTAAATTATCATTAACCCACCGGGTGCCAAGGCCCGCTGTATTGCTTTCAAAAACACCTCATCGGCCACACCCAGATCAATCAATTGGTTCTTGTTCGCGCGCCGCTCTGGTTTTAAATACCCTCGCTTGAGAGTGTTTTTGGACAATATCAACTGATAGGGGCCGCCCTTGGTGACCGTTTCCGTCAAGTTTGCAGTTTTGGGCCAACGGCCATGGACAAGGGTGACGGATCCAGCCGATCCTCGAAAAAATCCGGCTGCTGAATTAACCGGCCCCTGATCTGTCGTCTGGCTGTATATGGCCTGCAGGTAACTATCCGGATCGATGCCGACAGTGTGTGCGCCCAAGCTGGCGAGCAGCCTTAAATGACCGATCGAGCCATAACCAAAGTCGAGAATATGCAGTCCCTTCACATCGGTGATGCCGTGCGCGGCGGCGAGATCAAGCGCCCGCACATAGGCCAGCGGGGTGCCGTATTTGGTGTAGTAATAACGATACTCATCGAGGTCAATGGTGGCGAGTTTTTTGCGACGCTCCTCTGGCAATCCCTCTGCGGC
>JAYTBF010000229.1:0-9036 GCA_043737175.1 Burkholderiales bacterium | reverse complement strand
TGTGGTTGGACTTGATGGACAATGATTTGTACAGCATGATCACAAACGGAATCCAACCAATCCACAAGGCGGCGTCAACTAGGTAGCGCGACGTTGGTGCGCCACCGGATGGGTAGTATTTTTCTGTTGTGTAGGTGTTCAAGTAGAAAAATATGCCCAGCCAGATAACGGCAAAAACAATACACACCGGAATGGCCGGCAGTTTGCCGCGCAGCTTTTGCAATTGCGGCACCAACACAATAATGCCGATACAAAACGCATACAGCGCCCAGCGCCAGCCGTCGTGTTCTTTGAAAAATCCACCGATCATCGGTTCGGAAGAAACCATTTTGGCCGCTGTCCATCCCAATACCGCTGCACCAATGACGATGATGACCGGGAAACGCTCCACCCATTTCAAAATCAGGGTTGAGCCCCACATGACAATCGGGATGCTGATCAGCAAACCGATGACAACCAACAGAAAGCTGCCGTGCGCCGCGCCCGCAACCGCGAGCACATTGTCCACACCCATGATGGTGTCGGCGACAATGATGGTTTGAATCGCCTGACGGAAGGTCGTGCCGCTGGCAATATTGTGTTCGCCACCGCCTTCATCGGCCACCAATTGATACGCGATCCAAATCAGCGCGAGTCCGCCGACCAGTAAAAATCCGGGAATTTTGAGTAGCCAGACAACAAACAGCGTCAGGACTGAACGCACGGCGACGGCACCAATCGCACCCCAAAACACCGCTTTTTTCTGCAGGTTCGGCGGTAATTTTCTGGCGGCCAATCCGATCACAATGGCATTGTCTCCGGCCAGTACCAGATCAATCAAAATAATGGCGATGAGTGCCTGAAGAAATGCTACTGACATGATTTCCATGCACGACTCCCTGAATGTAAAACTTGGCACCGTGGGTGCCGAAATAAAAATGCAATATATGGTTTAGCCAACATATAGGTTCTACCAACATCACCCGGAAGAATCGAACTCGCGTTCAATTCCAATGGGGGGCTTGTTGTTCGCTAAGCCCGAGGTTAGCATGCCATTTTACCCAACGTCATCACTCAACGGAGAATAACGATGAAACTATCAACGCTTAATAGCCAAATGATGATGATCGCGATGGTGGTGTTTGCATCGGCTTCATCAGCGTCCAATCAGGAAATTCCGGCTGGTTTATGGGAAATTAAAAATAAAGTGGATATACCCGGAATGCCACCAGAGATGGCCGCCAAGATGGGCGGCAAGACCATCACCCAGTGCATAAAACCTGGTGAACGCAAGTGGAATGAGCAACGCCAACAAACAGAGCGCGGCGAACGCAAATGTGAAGCGGTTGAATCCAAGGTGGAAGGAAATAAAGTGTCATGGAAAATGCGTTGTGCTGATGGCACCAACGGCGAAGGCACGGTGGCCCACAATGGCAAAGACGCCTACAAAATGACCATGAACATGACCAGTCCGCGTGGCAGCATGACAATGGAAAGCGAAGGCAAACGTATTGCCGAGACCTGCGAGAAACCGAAAAAATAACTAACCCGCCATACGGCGCGCGGTTTGCGGCAAAAAATGCCGGAAGTGCGCGTGGTTGCTGGTGTTTTATAAGTAAAAAAAGAGGGCAGTCGCCCTCTTTTTTTGTGCATTCATCACGAATGATAAGCAACCGGTATTTAAATCGTTTTGCGCAACGCCTCATAACGTGTCGTCATGGCGACCGGCAGATTGTGCGCGAGTTTGGTGATGAGCTCGGCGTGTAAGGTTAATTCTTGTTGCCACTGGGTGCTGTTGACGGCGGTAATGTTGGCAAATCTGGATGCATCAAAAGCCAAGCCATTCCAATCGAGGTGTTGGTATTCGGGTATAAAACCGAGTGCTGTTTCAGCGGCACCGGCGCTTCCTTCAACACGTTCAATAATCCATTTCAGCACGCGCATATTGTCGCCAAAACCGGGCCAGACATATTTGCCTTGGCCATCTTTGCGGAACCAATTGACGCAATACATCTTGGGTGCGGTGTCGCCGATTTTTTCACCGACGTTTATCCAATGTGCAAAATAGTCCGACATGTTATAGCCACAAAAAGCCAACATGGCGAACGGATCACGCCGCACCACACCAACCTGGCCCACAATCGCGGCAGTGGTTTCGGAGCCGAGGGTCGCGGCCATATAGACGCCTTCATTCCAGTTGCGCGCTTCGGTCACCAGCGGCACGGTGGTGGAACGGCGGCCACCAAATATCATCGCCGAAATCGGCACACCATCCGGGTTGTTCCATTCGCTGTCGAGTGACGGACACTGTGTGGCGGAAACGGTAAAACGGGCATTGGCGTGCGCGGCCAAACGACCACAATCCGGCGTCCACTTGCCGCCCTGCCAGTCGGTTAATTGCGCGGGTGGCGATTTGGTCATGCCTTCCCACCACACATCACCTTCCGGTGTCAGCGCGACGTTGGTGAAAATCGCATTCGACTTTAAGGACTCCATGCAGTTTGGGTTGGTCTCATACGAGGTCCCGGGTGCGACACCAAAAAATCCCGCTTCGGGATTGATGGCGCGCAATTGACCGTCGGCACCGGGTTTAATCCAGGCGATGTCGTCACCAACCGTGGTGACTTCCCAGCCGGCTTGTTTGAACGGTGCGGGTGGGATCATCATGGCGAAATTTGTTTTGCCACACGCCGACGGGAATGCAGCAGTAACGTAGTGTTTTTTGCCGGCGGGTGTTTTGACGCCGAGAATCAACATGTGCTCTGCCAGCCAGCCTTTTTGCTTGCCCATGACGCTGGCGATGCGCAAGGCGAAACATTTTTTACCGAGTAAGGCGTTGCCACCATAACCTGAACCGTACGACCAAATTTCGCGGGTATCCGGAAAGTGCACAATGTATTTGTGGTCCTTGTTGCACGGCCATGTCACATCTTTTTCACCGGCGGCCAGCGGCGCGCCAACCGAATGCAGGCAGGGCACAAACGCACCATCTGTTCCCAAGGTGGCGAGTACTTTTGCGCCCATACGCGTCATCAATTTCATATTGACCGCGACATAGGGCGAGTCAGAAATTTCCGCGCCGATATGCGCAATGGGTGAGCCGAGTGGGCCCATTGAAAACGGCACAACATACAAAGTGCGTCCGCGCATCGAGCCGGCGAACAAGCCCGTCAATTTGGCGCGCATTTCATCCGGCGCCAGCCAATTGTTGGTTGGACCGGCATCTTCTTTTTTGGCCGAACAGATAAAGGTGCGGTCTTCCACCCGCGCCACGTCGGACGGGTCCGAGCAGGCCAGGTAAGAGTTCGGGCGCAGGGTTTCGTTTAGTTTTTGAAAGGTACCCGCAGCAACCAGCTCATTACACAAACGCAGGTATTCCTCGTCCGAGCCATCACACCAATAGATTTGATCCGGCTGTGTTAATGCAGCGATTTCGTCAACCCACGCCAGCAATTTTTTATGTTTTGTCGGGGCGTCGTTCATTTGAACGGGGCTGGCTTTGGCGTGCATAAAATTCTCCATGGCATATCGCCGCGTGACAGTGGGCCATTGCGCGCAGGTGTTGTGGTTTTGCCACTGCGCACCTGCCGCCATGCTCAAACAACAATCAAAACCGTTGCATGGCACATCACTAATCGAGTTGTTGGAATGGTCGGGAAAGTCGGAAGACGAAAATTATCCCATAGCGGGCGATAAATTGCCGCAGCTTCAACATGATTTGTTTCCCGGGATGGTCCGGCACATAGTGTTAACCGTGGTTACCGATTTACCGGCAATTGTTGACCGTAGGTGCGAAATTTTTCCAATACCCGCGCCATCTCGTCGTCATCCAGAATCGGAATGGGTTGCTGCGTGTGCATGGCGTCCAAGTACATTTTTGCCAAGGCCTCGACTTCAACCGCCAACGCCAATGCTTGTTCAAGATTCTTGCCGCAGGCAATCACGCCGTGCTGCGCCAACAGGCAGGCCTGCCGGTCCTGCAAAGCGGTCAAGGCAAAATCAGACAGCAATTGGCTGCCAAAGGTGGCATAGGGTGCGCAGCGAATGTTGGGCCCACCGGCCGCCGCAACCATGTAATGAAATGCCGGAATATCACGTCCCAGTACCGCCAGAGTGGTGGCATGTAACGAATGGGTATGGACAATCGCGTGTACATCGTTGCGTGCGGCGTAAATATCCCGATGAAAGCGCCATTCCGAAGACGGCAAAATCGTGCCCGAATAGGTGCCGTCCGGGGTATCGTCGATGAACATGTCAACCACATCTTCGAACACTAATTTGTCGTAGTTGATGCCGGTAGGCGTGACTAAAAACCCGCTGCCACCACGTGCGCTGACGTTGCCCGCCTTGCCATGGTTGACGCCGAGTCTATTCATTTTCATTGCGGTTGCAATGATTTCGATACGCAGCGATTTCTCCGGGAAGTGATTGAGATTTACAAAGGTCATTGCGGAATTTGCTGCAGGTTGTTGGGTTTAAAAACGCCATGTTCGGTGACAATACCGGTAATCAAGCGTGCCGGCGTGATGTCAAATCCGGGGTTGTTGACCGCCACATCCTCATCAAGCAACACCAAGTCACAAATCATGCGTTTGCGATCGAGGCCGCGAATCACCCGCACCTCGGCAGCGTCACGTTGTTCAATGTCAATATCGACCAGACCATCCTCAATCGAAAAGTCGATTGTGGATACCGGCGCGGCCACATAAAAAGGAATGTGATTGTCCGTCGCCGCCAGCGCCTTGAGGTAGGTGCCAATTTTGTTGGCCACATCACCGGCAGCGGTGATGCGATCGGCGCCAACCAGAACAATGTCAACACTGCGGTGCTGCATTAAATGGCCGCCGGCGTTGTCCGTGACATACGTGTGCGGCACCCCGGCGTCCTCTAATTCCCATTGGGTGATCAAGCCCTGGTTGCGTGGCCGGGTTTCGTCCACCCAGACGTGGACCGGGATGCCGGCCTGATGCGCTTGATAAATCGGCGAGGTGGCCGTGCCCCATTCCACACAGGCCATACGACCGGCGTTACAGTGGGTGAGTATATTGATCGGACGCTGGTGTTTGCGGTGCAGGGTTTCGAGTAGTGTGAGTCCGTGTTGACCAATGCGTTGATTGGTCAACACATCTTCTTTTTCAATACGAGTGGCTTCCGCCCACGCCGCGTCGGCGCGTTCCGGTGGCTCAATTGCGCTCAAAAAATCGACCATGCGCCTTAATGCCCAAGCCAGATTCACGGCTGTGGGCCGGGTGGTGAGCAAGCCGTCGTGGGCGAGTCTGAGCGCCTCGTCGGTGGAATCGTCCGCCATGGCCATGGCGATGCCATAAGCGGCGGTCACACCAATTAACGGCGCACCCCGCACCCGCATCGCACGAATCGCCTCAGCGGCGTCCTGCCAAATGGTCAGGGTGCGCATTTCCAACGCAAACGGCAGCATAGTCTGATCAACAATAAATACATGGCGTTGATTCGGGTTGCTCACGATGCTGCGGACGGGGCGGGTTCCAAATTTCATAGTGAGAGTATTCCACAGGCATGTGATTTGCGCTGGGCGGTGAGTATTTTTGCGATGTGAAAGGGCGGGAACCACAGGGAACCACAGATGAACACGGATAAACACGGATAGGACAGCCGGAATAAACTTTGCTTTTCCGAGTTGTTTTGTTGAGGAATCCCGTCTGGACGCGCGGTATAAAAAGCCGTCGTCATGTGTTCTTATCCGTGTTCATCTGTGGTTGTAATAGCTTTTTTAGCTTGTTGAACGCCGCCCGGCCCCGCCCACCTGCGGTATAATCTCAATTTCCAACGCATCCCTTCCCGGGAGCCTGACCATGACACAATACATTTTCGTCACGGGTGGTGTAGTTTCCTCACTAGGGAAGGGCATCGCTGCCGCTTCTCTCGCCGCCATCCTAGAATCCCGCGGCATCAAAGTTTCCATGATGAAACTGGATCCGTATATCAACGTTGATCCCGGCACCATGTCGCCGTTTCAGCACGGCGAGGTGTTTGTCACCGAAGACGGCGCGGAAACCGACTTGGATCTTGGCCACTACGAACGTTACATCTCGACCAAGATGAAAAAGAGCAACAATTTCACCACGGGTCAGATTTACGAGCGGGTCATCAATAAGGAGCGTCGCGGCGATTATCTCGGCGCGACTGTTCAGGTCATCCCGCACATTACCGATGAAATTAAAAATTCCATCATCGCCGGTACCGCCGAAGCGGACGTGGGCATTATCGAAATCGGCGGCACGGTCGGCGACATCGAATCATTGCCGTTTCTGGAAGCGATCCGACAGATGGGCGTCGAGCAGGGGCGTGACAATACCTGCTACATCCACTTGACGCTGGTGCCATATTTGCCGGCGGTCGGTGAGATCAAGACCAAACCGACCCAACACAGCGTCAAGGAATTGCGTCAGATTGGTATTCAACCCGATGTGGTGATGTGTCGCAGCGACCGGCCCTTGCCGGACGAGGAGCGTCGCAAGATCGCCTTGTTTACCAACGTCGACAAAGGCTCGGTTATTTCCTGTTACGACGCGACCTCGATTTACAAGATTCCGAAGATGCTGCACAAGCAGGGGCTTGATGAAATCGTTTGCCGCAAATTGCATCTGACGCCTCAACCGGCCGATCTCACCAAATGGGACAACATTGTTGATGCCCTCGAAAATCCGGCCGCTGAAATCGATCTGGCCATGGTCGGTAAATATGTGGATCTGGCCGACTCTTACAAATCGCTGTCGGAAGCATTGATTCACGCCGGTATCCACACCCGCACACGCGTCAACATTCATTACCTCGATTCAGAAGTGATCGAGGAGAGTGGCATTGAAGCCTTGGCACGTATGGATGCAATCTTGGTGCCGGGCGGTTTTGGCAAACGCGGTACCGAGGGCAAAATTGCCGCGGTCAAATTTGCGCGCGAAAATAAAATTCCGTATCTCGGTATTTGTCTGGGCATGCAAATTGCCGTCATCGAATTTGCCCGCAATGTGGTGGGACTCGCCAACGCCAACTCAACCGAATTTGATGCAGACAGCCCACATCCGGTGGTTGCGCTGATTACCGAGTGGCAAAACCACGACGGTCAGGTTGAACGTCGTGACGCCGGTTCACGGATGGGCGGCACTATGCGTTTGGGATCACAACCGTGTACGGTACGTCCCGACACCCTTGCGCACCGGATTTATCAAAGCACCACCGTCAGTGAGCGTCACCGCCATCGTTACGAGGTGAATAATCATTACGTGCCAAGGTTGGAAGCGGCCGGTTTGATTATTTCCGCACGTACCAATTCTGAATCGTTGACCGAGATGGTAGAGCTCGACCCAGTCAAACATGCGCACCCATGGTTCTACGGCTGCCAGTTTCACCCGGAATTCACCTCGACACCACGCGACGGCCATCCGTTATTTATTTCCTATGTCAAAGCGGCGCTTGAGCAACGGAAAAAAACCCACGGCGAAACCGGTTTACGGGTGGTGCAGGGTGCCAAGTCAGCATAACCAATAATTGAAAGTAGCAGAATGAAACTTTGTGGATTTGATGTCGGTATTGATAAACCGTTTTTTTTGATCGCCGGCCCCTGTGTGGTCGAATCGGAACAAATGCAGATTGATGTGGCCGGTCAGTTAAAAGAAATGACCACAGCGCTCAATATTCCGTTTATTTTTAAATCGAGCTACGACAAAGCCAATCGTTCGTCGGGTAAATCGTATCGCGGTCCGGGTATGGATGAAGGCCTGCGCGTATTGGCCGAAGTCAAAAAACAACTCGGTCTGCCGGTGTTGACCGACGTGCATAACATCGATGAAATTGCCAGAGTGGCGTCGGTGGTGGACGTGTTGCAAACACCGGCGTTTTTGTGTCGGCAGACGGATTTTATTCATGCGGTTGCGCGCGCCGGTTTGCCGGTCAATATCAAAAAAGGCCAGTTTCTCGCGCCGAATGACATGAAAAATGTCGTCGACAAAGCCCGCGAGGCGAGCGGCCAAAACAACATCATGGTGTGTGAGCGTGGTGCCTCGTTTGGTTATAACAATCTGGTGTCGGATATGCGCTCGTTGGCCATCATGCGCAACACCGGTTGCCCGGTGGTGTTTGACGCGACCCACTCGGTGGCGTTACCGGGTGGTCAGGGCACTTCGTCGGGTGGTCAACGCGAATTTGTGCCGGTGCTGGCGCGTGCGGCGGTGGCGACAGGCATCGCTGGTTTGTTTATGGAAACCCATCCGGACCCGTCCAAGGCGTTGTCCGACGGCCCCAACTCATGGCCACTCGCCATGATGAAGGATTTGCTCAGCGTATTAAAAGAATTGGATACGTTGGTGAAACAACGCGAATTTGCCGAAACCTCGCTGATGAAATAACAGCGCGCACCAGACGTGCATCGCTTTTCAACCAACAACACCAAAGAGCCTTTATGACCGCTATTGTTGACATCATCGCCCGCGAAATTCTCGATTCGCGGGGCAACCCCACTGTTGAATGTGATGTATTGTTGGAGTCTGGTGTGATCGGCCGTGCCGCCGTGCCGTCCGGTGCATCTACCGGATCACGCGAAGCCATTGAGTTGCGCGACAAAGATCCCAGGCGTTACCATGGCAAAGGCGTGTTGAAAGCCTGTGAACATATCAATACCGAAATCTGTGAGGCCATTATTGGCCTGGACGCCACCGAGCAGGCGTTTATTGATCGTTCGATGATCGAGCTCGATGGCACCGAAACAAAGTCGCGCCTGGGTGCCAATGCCATTCTGGCGGTGTCGATGGCGTGTGCCAAAGCGGCGGCGGATGAATCCGGTTTGTCGTTGTATCGTTATCTGGGTGGTGCCGCACCGATGCAAATGCCGGTGCCGATGATGAACATCATCAATGGTGGCGCCCACGCCGACAATCCGCTCGATATTCAGGAGTTCATGATTATTCCGGCGGGCCTGCCGACCTTCCGTGAATCGTTGCGCGCCGGTGTGGAGGTTTTTCACACGCTGAAAAAAATTCTGCACGCCGAAGGCCACAACACCAACGTCGGTGACGAAGGTGGCTT
>JAYTBF010000228.1:0-3749 GCA_043737175.1 Burkholderiales bacterium | reverse complement strand
CAAGACGGCGCGCCTGTCCGGCCAATTCATCACCAAACAATTCAAGTCGGCCGCGATCAGAATACGCAGATGAAAGTCCGGCACCATATCGATTGTCGGTAATGCGCAATTCAAATTCAGGTGGAATAACCAGTGACTTGCCGGCCAATTCAGCGCTCTTGATTGCCCACAATCCATTTAAATCACTATCGACCAAAAGCGGCCGATTCTGGCGCGGCGATTCACCCAATATTGAAGTGGGCGCTTTTCCCGGATCACTTGCGCACCCTGCAAAAAAAACACTGACAACAGTCAGTAAACCCGCCAAAAAAACGTTCTTCATCAATATCTCATTCAAGTGATTGGCCGATCGAACCAAGCGGCCTGAGTTGATGCTACACCAGCTTCAGCGCCATAATCAGTTCACCTTCATCTTCCTCACCAGTTCGAACAAATCCAAAACGCTGATAAAACGCTTCGGGATTTTTTTCTGCGGGGACAAACGACAGCAGCATGGTTTTTGCACCCGGCCGGGTCTTGGCGTGGGCAATGAGCAAATGAAGTGCCCGCGCGCCAAAACCAAATTTTTGATAACGGGCATCAATCATGAATCGCCATAACGACACATACGGCACCCCAAAATACAGTTGCGGTTGCGCACTCTCAACCTGCGACCAGTCTTCCAGCATGGCAAATCCCACCGGGATTTCGTCCGCATAAATCGCCCGAATCCACGCCTCCGGATGAAAGTGCGCTTGGGCGATCGAGAACGCGTTTGGTGCCACTAACATGTCCTGGCCCGGTGCCACATCCAACAAGGAAATGATGCGCACGGTTTTAGCGGTGATTTCCCGCAACGATACAACGGCATGTTTGTCGAGTGGTCTCATTTGTTTGCTCATGACCGCTGTTTCCATTTTTGCGACAAATTCAGCATGGGTTTGTCGCACATTCACGCCCAATAGGCTCGGCGGCCAAATGGTAGACGGGCCCGTTGGTGATGGTAATGATGGTGATGGAGTCGGCGGATCGTTTGGCATGGACATTGCCGCCATGCTAACGGATATTTTATGGCTGATGCATTTCCCGAACGAATTGCCAAAACTGCAAGTTTGTTACCGGCGCGTCACATACGCGGCGCGCATTGCATGTGTTGCACCTGCCATTCAATCGATAAAAAACGCGCACATTTCAGCTGTCAATTCATCGGGCGCTTCCTCGGGCAGGTAGTGCCCGCAGGGTAATGTTTGGCCGGACACCGTTGTTGCCACTGCCTGCCAATCCGCCAGCGGATCAAAACACCGATTGATGACAGCGAATTCGCCCCACAATACCCGCAACGGCATCGTTAGCCGGTCGCCAATAAGACGATCGGCGCGATCGTGCTCAAGATCAATACCGACTGCAGCCCGATAATCCTCACACATGGCGTGAACCGTGGCCGGATCAGACATGGCCGCCAAATACGCTGCGTAAGTTTGATCTGTAAAACACGCCAATCCGGCATGGCCCCAGCCAATTTTTTTGCGCAGAAAACCTTCCGGATTGGCCAGAATCATCTGCTCGGGGAACGGCGTGGCCTGAATCAAAAAGGACCACCACCAATACGCTTTGGAAAAAGTGGCGTCGGTTTGTTCGACCATTGCCAGGGTCGGCGAAATGTCCAGCGTCATCAGTCGTTTTACCGCATGCGGTGAATCCATCGCCAGCCGGTGCGCAACCCGCCCGCCGCGATCGTGCCCGCATAAAAAAAATGTCTCGTGACCGAGTGCGCGCATCACGCCGACCTGGTCGCTCGCCATATTCCGTTTTGAGTACCCCTCGCGATTGGCACCGCCGGCGGGTTTTCCACTATGACCATAACCACGTAGATCAGTCGCCACCACGGTGTAGTGTTTCGACAGGAGTGGCGCAACACGGTGCCAGATCAGGTGCGATTGTGGATAACCATGCAACAATAATAACGGCGGCCCGTTGCCCGCAGTGACACCGTGAATGTTCACACCACTTATGGCCAGATCAAAGGTCTGAAAATCATCAAACATGGTGAGCCGGAAAAAAACCAATCTTTAAAAACCGGCCGCTCCACATTGCAGAGAACACTAATTCGCACCCACCGCCCGACCAAACGATATGCCACCACCGTAACTCGACAGTGGCAATGACGCACCGCCCTTGGTGACTTGTACCGCGCAATACTTCACCTCGGCAATTTTTCCAAACGGATCGAGCGCCGGGTTAGTCAACATATTGGCCGCGGCTTCATAAAACGCAAACGGAATAAAAATACTGCCGTTGGGAATTCCTTCATCTGCGCGAACCGCAATTCCGATTTCGCCACGCCGCGATTTCACCGTGACAAATTCACCCGCAAAAACGCCCAGATGGCGCATATCGAGCGGATGCATACTCACCAACGCATCCGGTTCCAATGCATCCAACACCGTTGCACGCCGGGTCATCGACCCGGTATGCCAATGTTCGAGTTGTCGCCCAGTGATCAACACGTATGGGTATTCATCGTCAGGCCGTTCATTGGCGGGAATAATATCGGCCGGCACAAATTTCGCCCGTCCGGTGGGGGTCGGGAATTGATCCACAAACACCACCGACTGACCTGGATCGTTATCGTCTTTGCATGGATAGGTCACACCCGATTCACGGTTCAACCGCTCCCACGAGATACCACTGATCGAGCCTTGGGCAATGTGCATTTCTTCGTACACCGCCGCAACGCCACTCTCTTCACCCGGGTATTGCCAGTCCAGCCCCAGACGTTTCGCCAACTGCTGGATAATCCACAGGTCTTGTTTTGCATCACCTGGCATGTCGAGCGCGCGCCGACCCATCTGCACCATGCGGTCGGTATTGGTCACCGTACCGGTTTTTTCCGGCCACGCCGAGGCGGGCAGAATGACATCGGCGAGATAAGCCGTTTCGGTCAGGAAAATATCCTGTACCACCAACATCTCAAGATTCGCCAGACCGGCTCGGGCGTGATTGGCATCCGGATCCGACATCGCCGGATTCTCACCCATCACATACATGCCCTTGATTTTTCCATCGTATGCGGCGTCCATGATTTCGACCACGGTCAGACCCGGCTTATTATCCAGCTTGGTGTTCCAGAGTTTTTCGAAGCGCGCGTGATGCTCGGGATTGTCGACGCGTTTGTAATCCGGAAACATCATTGGGATCAGGCCGGCATCAGAAGCACCCTGCACATTGTTTTGGCCGCGCAAGGGGTGCAAGCCGGAACCGGGTTTGCCGACCTGGCCGGTCATCAGTGTGAGTGCAATCAGGCAACGGGCATTGTCGGTGCCATGCACGTGTTGAGAAATACCCATGCCCCACAGAATAATCGACGCTTTCGATGTGGCATAGGCGCGCGCGACTTCCCGAAGGGTTTCGGCCGGAATGCCACACAACGGTGCCATTTTTTCCGGTGAAAACTCTTTGGCGTTTTCTTTTAACGCTTCAAAATTGCTGGTGCGGTCACGAATAAAGTCTTCGTTCACCAAACCTTCTTCGATAATGGTGTAAATCATCGCATTCAACATCGCGACATCCATGTCCGGCTTAAATTGCAAATAACGCCACGCATGCCGGTACAAGTCATTACGACGCGGATCGAGCACCACCAGTTTAGCGCCGCGTGCGGCGGCATTTTTTATCCAGGTCGCCGCCACCGGGTGATTGGATGTTGGGTTGGCACCAATCACAAAAATAACCTCGGCATGGGCCACATCACTGACTTGATTCGACACCGC
>JAYTBF010000227.1:0-3797 GCA_043737175.1 Burkholderiales bacterium | reverse complement strand
GCGCTTCGGTGAGATGGAAGTCTGGGCGCTGGAAGCCTACGGTGCGGCGTACACGCTGCAGGAAATGCTCACCGTCAAATCGGATGACACCAATGGTCGTACCAAAGTGTACGAGTCGATCGTCAAGGGTGAGCACAAGATCGAGGCAGGCATGCCGGAGTCGTTCAACGTTTTGGTCAAGGAAATCCGTTCACTTGCCATTGATATTGATTTGGAGCGGCATTAATGACGTAAGCGCAGCCAGACGGTGGGCCGAGCCGGTAACGCCGGCACAACCCACCGCCTGCCCTTTCGACTGATCCCGCAACTGTCCAGACAAATACTTGGAGTAATAAATGAAAGCTCTACTAGACCTATTCAAGCAAGTGACGCAAGAAGAAGAATTTGATGCCATCAAGATTGGCTTGGCATCACCTGAAAAAATCCGTTCATGGTCATACGGCGAAGTCAAAAAGCCGGAAACCATCAACTACCGTACATTCAAACCCGAGCGTGATGGTTTGTTCTGCGCGAAAATTTTCGGACCGATCAAAGACTACGAATGTTTGTGCGGCAAGTACAAACGCCTGAAACATCGTGGTGTGATTTGTGAAAAGTGCGGCGTTGAAGTCACACTTTCCAAAGTTCGTCGCGAGCGTATGGGCCACATCGAGCTCGCCTCGCCGACCGCACACATCTGGTTTTTGAAGTCGCTGCCGTCCCGTTTGGGTATGGTGCTCGACATGACCTTGCGTGATATCGAGCGGGTGTTGTATTTCGAAGCATTCGTGGTGGTTGATCCCGGCATGACACCGCTGAACAAATGCCAGCTGTTGACCGAAGACGACTATTTGGCCAAGGTCGAAGAGTACGGTGATGATTTTGTCGCGTTAATGGGCGCCGAAGGTGTGCGGGAATTGTTGCGCAAACTCGACATCAAGTCGGAAATGGAACAGCTCCGCAAGGACTTGGGCAATACCGGCTCGGAAGCGAAGATCAAAAAAATCGCCAAACGTACCAAAGTGCTTGAGGCGTTCCAGAAGTCCGGTATCAAGCCGGATTGGATGGTCATGGAAGTGTTGCCTGTGTTGCCGCCGGATTTGCGTCCGTTGGTGCCACTCGACGGTGGTCGTTTTGCCACGTCGGATTTGAATGACCTGTATCGCCGCGTAATCAATCGTAACAATCGCCTCAAGCGCTTGCTGGAATTAAAAGCGCCGGAAATTATTGTTCGCAACGAAAAGCGTATGTTGCAGGAGTCGGTTGACTCATTGCTCGACAACGGTCGCCGTGGCAAAGCCATGACCGGTGCCAACAAGCGTGCGTTGAAGTCGCTCGCCGACATGATCAAAGGTAAGTCGGGTCGTTTCCGCCAGAACTTGCTCGGCAAACGTGTTGACTACTCGGGTCGCTCAGTCATTGTGGTTGGTCCAACACTGAAATTGCATCAGTGTGGCCTGCCGAAAAAGATGGCGCTCGAATTGTTCAAGCCGTTTATTTTCCATAAGCTCGAAGTGCTTGGTGCCGCAACCACGATTAAAGCCGCAAAAAAGATGGTCGAAGCCGAAGAGCCGTTGGTTTGGGACATTCTTGAGGACGTAATTCGCGAGCATCCGGTCATGCTGAACCGCGCGCCAACCCTGCACCGTTTGGGCATCCAGGCGTTCGAACCAGTTTTGATCGAAGGTAAAGCGATCCAATTGCACCCACTGGTCTGTGCGGCGTTTAACGCCGACTTTGACGGTGACCAAATGGCTGTGCACGTGCCAATTTCGCTGGAAGCGCAGATGGAGTGCCGCACGCTGATGCTGGCATCAAACAACATCTTGTTCCCGGCGTCTGGCGAACCATCGATTGTGCCGTCGCAAGATATCGTGTTGGGTCTGTATTACATGACCCGCGAACGAGTTGCAGCGAAAGGTGAAGGTTCGATGTTTATTAACGTCGCCGAAGCCCAACGTGCCTACGAAACCGGCGAAGTGTCGTTGAATGCAAAGGTTTTGGTCCGAATTTCGGAAACAGACAAAGATGAAAAAGGTGAAGTCTTTTCAAGGGTGAAGCGTTACGAAACCACCGTAGGCCGCGCCATCTTGTCGGAGATCTTGCCACCGGGACTGCCGTTCACACACATCAATAAGGCGTTGAAGAAGAAAGAAATTTCTAAAATCATTAATGCCGCCTTCCGTCGTTGCGGTATTCGTGAAACGGTTATTTTCACCGATCAATTGATGTATACCGGATTCACCTACGCAACACGCGCCGGCTTGTCGATTTCAATTGACGATATGTTGGTGCCGCCGCAAAAGAAAGAAATCATTGCCACGGCTGAGCAGGAGGTAAAAGAAATTGAAGCGCAATACACCTCCGGTTTGGTTACCCAAGGCGAACGTTATAACAAGGTTGTTGATATCTGGGGTCGCGCCGGTGATCAGGTCGCAAAAGCGATGATGGAGCAGTTGGGCTCTGAGCCGGTAACGACGCTTGACGGCAAAGTAACTACGCAAGAATCATTCAACTCGATTTATATGATGGCTGATTCCGGTGCGCGCGGTTCGGTTGCGCAGATTCGTCAGTTGGCGGGTATGCGCGGATTGATGGCGAAGCCCGATGGCTCGATCATTGAAACGCCAATCACAGCAAACTTTCGCGAAGGTTTGAATGTGTTGCAGTACTTTATTTCGACTCACGGCGCACGTAAAGGTCTGGCCGATACGGCGTTAAAAACCGCCAACTCCGGCTATTTGACGCGCCGTTTGGTCGACGTCACGCAGGATTTGGTTGTGACCGAAGATGATTGCAAAACCGAAAACGGCCTGGTGGTAAAAGCCTTGGTCGAGGGTGGCGAAGTCATTGAAGCGCTGCGCGAACGAATTCTTGGTCGCGTGTTGCAGGGTGACGTCGTTCATCCGGAAACTGGCAAAGTACTGCTTGCATCTGGAACCTTGCTTGATGAAGATATGGTCGAAGCAATCGACGCAGCCGCAATCGATGAAGTCAAGGTTCGTACACCGCTGACCTGCGACACTCGTTACGGGTTGTGCGCAAAGTGTTACGGCCGCGATCTTGGCCGTGGCTCGATGATCAATCTCGGCGAGGCGGTGGGTGTGATTGCCGCTCAGTCGATTGGCGAGCCTGGCACCCAGTTGACCATGCGTACCTTCCACATTGGTGGCGCGGCTTCGCGTGCTGCTATTGCATCAAGTGTCGAAGCCAAATCTAATGGTGTGATTGGCTTCAATGCCACTATGCGCTATGTGACCAACAGCAAGAAAGACTTGGTTGTCATTTCTCGCTCTGGTGAAATCGTTATCCATGACGAGCATGGACGTGAGCGCGAGCGTCATAAAGTGCCATACGGTGCTACGCTGGCGGTTAAAGCGGACGACAAAATCAAATCTGGCGCTATCTTGGCTAACTGGGATCCGTTGACACGACCCATCATTACCGAGTTTGCTGGACAATCTAAGTTTGAGAACGTCGAAGAAGGTTTGACGGTCGCCAAGCAGGTTGACGAAGTTACTGGTTTGTCCACCATGGTGGTTATTGATCCGAAACGTCGTGGTGCTGCAAAAGTCGTTCGTCCGCAGGTTAAGCTCATTGACGCAACGGGTAACGAAGTGAAGATCCCTGGCACAGACCATTCGGTGACGATTGGTTTCCCTATTGGCGCTTTGATTCAAGTCCGTGATGGTCAAGATGTGGGTCCTGGCGAAGTACTGGCGCGTATTCCTATCGAAGGTCAAAAAACCCGTGATATTACCGGCGGTCTGCCACGTGTTGCTGAGTTGTTTGAAGCACGCACACCTAAAGACAAAGGT
>JAYTBF010000226.1:0-3828 GCA_043737175.1 Burkholderiales bacterium | reverse complement strand
CTCGTGGTCCCGTAAGCGCTGACAGGCAATGGCCAAGGCAAAACAAATGGACGCATCGGCGTTGCCGGTGGCGACCAATTGCTCAAATATTTTTCGCGCAGCCAGATTATCACCACGCCTGAGAGCGTCCATCGCCACCTGCGCGCGTGCACGGGGGTCATTTTGCATTGCCAACACCACCGGCAATCAGCAATTTTATAGTCCGACTAATTTGCGTGCGCGGGTGCGCCATTGATCGGCAACTTTGCTCCCGTTTGACGTGGCGACAGCGTGCGTGTTTTCGTCGATAAATTGTTCGAGTTCTGCCCGCGATGCGATTCCTTCGAGCTTCGTGGTCAAAAACATCGCACGCATCCCCATGGTTTCGGTCAGCATTTGCGCAATGCGTTTTTTTGACGACTCAATAGGTTCGGCCGCGAGCGCGGCACGGGCGGCCGCGGCGGCCATTTCTGCGGCATCAGGCTGGGCTGGTCGTGCCGTGGCTTGCGTAGGGGCACGGGGAGCAGTCGAAGCGACGTCCGCGCTGGCTGGTGCAACATTGTCAGCGATTTCCACTGGCACTTCTACCGCGATCGCCTCAATAAATTCTTGTGCGGCCAACTCACCCAATTGCACCTCCAATTGTTCGGCCATATTTCCGGACTGCTCCAATAACTGGCCAAGTGTGCGTTGGCCATCAACCATAAATAATATGGCGCGCAATCGACCCGCAAGCTTATAGGTGCGCTTTTCTATTTCCTCAAGACCTTTGGGAGTTTTGACCAAAACTGACGTCGGCTGCATGGCATATTTCATATCAATTCAATTCTTGGAGGAAGTTAAATATTGTCGACTAGTTTAGCGCCGAATAGTTAAAGATTATTCCTCGGCGGTATTTTGTGTGCGTTGACTGCCAATCCATTGTGCCTCACGGCGATTACGGCAAAAACATCTCCATACCGCCTGTTTCTGGCTTCCGGTTATTGTATTTCAAGCAAACAACCTCCTGTAATCTCAAGTGCGGCGCAACTCAAACCTGTCCAGACTGAATTTTTTGGTCAAAACATGTCCGCCGTTGCCCGTAAATCCGGGAATTTCCAAAAAATATTTCAATGGTTTATACTGTGCACCGGTTTAGTACGTCGTACCATTCCCCCCCCCTGTAGTTCGTTCGGCCGCTCACTCCGGCAATTTTTGTTCTATCGCTTGCAGCCGCCCATGCACGGCTAAATTGGAGATTCTATGCACATGATTCTTGCCCGTTTAATGGTTTGTGTCGCCTTCGCAGGATTAGGCGCAACAAGCACAATGATTTCAGCTCAAACACCTGCTTCGCCATCTGCGGATGCCAAAGCCGCCGATGCCACGCCGGCTGCAACACCGACACCCCCGGCTGCGCCAGTGCCCGCAAGAAAGCTGACTGCTGCCGAAGCAAATCCGTTCGGCATTCAGGCCATGATTGAACATGGTGATTCAGTCATGATGGTGACGTTGTTCATCCTGGTCGTCATGTCCATGGGTAGCTGGTACATCATCTTTACCAAACTTTATGAAGGCACCAAAATTACCCGCGAAGCCAAGGCTGCGGAGGAGTTGTTTTGGGCTGCAGGCAGTGTTCGCGCCGGTGCAGATGCGCTTAAGGAAGACAGCCCATTTCGGTTCGTCGCTGAAAAAGGCGTTGAAGCCACACAGAAACACACCGGGCTCCATGGTCAAATTGACCTGTCGACTTGGGTAACCATGGCAATCGGCCGCGCGGTGGACAATGTCCAAAGCCGCATGGGTGATGGCATGGCATTCTTGGCAACCGTTGGATCAACCGCCCCGTTTGTTGGTTTGTTCGGTACGGTTTGGGGTATTTATAACGCGCTGGTCAAAATTGGTGTGACTGGTCAGGCATCGATCGACAAAGTTGCCGGCCCGGTTGGCGAAGCATTGATCATGACCGCAATCGGCTTGGCTGTTGCTGTGCCAGCCGTACTTGGTTATAACTTTATCGTTCGCAAAAATAAAACCAGCATGGATCATGTACGCGCATTTGGCGCCGACGTTCATGCCGTATTGGTCGCGTCCGCAAACGTCAAGAAGTAAGGTGCCATTATGGGCATGCAAATTGGCTCTTCTGAAGGCGACGAGGATCTAAATTCATCAATCAACACCACGCCCCTTGTGGACGTGATGTTGGTTTTGTTGATCATTTTCCTCATCACCATTCCGGTTGTGACGACGTCGGTCAAGGTTCAGCTTCCGCTGGAAAAAAACGCCTTGCGCGAAACCAAACCTGAAAACATCATTCTTTCAGTTGGCATCGCGGGCAAACTGTATTACTACGACTCGCTGATCATTGACTCGCAAGACTTAAAAACCCGATTACGTCGCGCCCGTGATGATGCAAAGAAGGCGGACAAGCCGCCGCCGGAGATTCACATTCGCGGCGACGCGAATGCCGCCTACGAGCCGATTGGCCGGGCGATTCTGGCGATTCAAGAGGTTGGCTTGACCAAAGTTTCTTTTGTCACCGATCCGACCAACAAATAATCATACTCAGCTGGCGATGAATGTCGGCTTTGCAATGACTACCGGAGAAGCATCATGAGTATGAACATAGGTACAGGTAGCGGCGGCTCGGCCGATCCGGAACCGATTATGGATATCAACACCACGCCGTTGATTGACGTGATGTTGGTGTTGATCATTATGTTGATCATCACGATTCCGGTTCAGTTACATTCGGTGAACATGGAAATGCCGGTGGCAACACCTTTTACCGGTGAAAAACCACCAGAAGTACGGGTCGACATCGACAAGGCTGGCTTGATTTACTGGAATGGAACTGTTGTGGACCGCGAAACATTGGATGTAAACATGGTGGACACGGCGAAACTTACCCCGCAGCCAAACATGTTGATCCGTCCGGACAGAGAAGCCAAATACGACAACGTGGCCTTTGTGCTCGCCAATTCCCAGCGGCGCGGGTTAACCCGGCTGGCAATTATCGGCAGCGAACAATACCGCTAGGTTGGTTTGGATAACATAGAATTTTTGACGGTCCAGTGCGCAAAAGCGCCAGGATCGCGGAATAAAGGAATACCGGTGGAGACTAGTTCATGAGTTCGACTGAAACAGAAGGTTTAATTGTCATGTCGGGCTGGGCGCAAAAGCAGCGCAGCCCGCGCAAGCATTTGGTCGGTTTGACCGCCGTCCTGGGTGTACACGGTATTGTGCTGTGGCTCATCTTGTCTACGGCCGGCCAGCAATTTGTCAAAAAAGTGGTGCCGGTGTCGATCGCCGAGATCATTCTGCCGCCACCACCACCGCCGCCACCGCCGCCGCCTAAACCGCTGCCGAAACCGGATACGCCACCGCCACCTCCGGAGCCGTTTATTCCGCCGCCGGAAGTGGCACCCGCGGTCACCACATCGCAGATTGCGATTCCTGCGGTGATTGTGCCGCCGCCTGTGCAGCAAGTGTATGTACCTGCGCCACCGCAGCCGGTTGCAAGACCGGTCGGACCACGCGGATTCGGCTCGATTACCAATCGCAAGGCGTGCGCCGCCGCGTTCCAGGCGTCCTTCCCGCGTGATGCCCGCCGCAATGGCACCGAGGGATCGGTTACGTTGGCGGTGACGGTTGGACCGGATGGTAAAGCGCGCAGCGTTGAAGTTGTCAATTCCAATCCACGCCGGGTGTTTGACCGCGCCGCCATGGGTGTTATTAATGACGGCTCATGCGTTTTTGAAACGGATACCGCTGGTTATGTTGCCAACCTGGTCATTTCGTACAAACTGTCAGGTGAAGAGTAAAACCAGATAGGTAACACAATATAAAAACCCCGCTTCGGCGGGGTTT
>JAYTBF010000225.1:0-3849 GCA_043737175.1 Burkholderiales bacterium | reverse complement strand
ACCGGCCGCAACTACGCCCAACAGGTTTTTTTGGACACCGGCAGCCTGGTTGAATTCACCCTCGCCAGCGGCGAAAAAGTACGGTTCACACCAACCGAAGAACAAATCGACATGCGCGCGAAAAGAGTTTCTGCCAACAATAAGAAATACACAGCGAGCCCTGGGCAACTCGGCAAGGCCATGGTATGGGGATTCGTGTCGTTGCCGGTATTGTTGTTCGCCTATTTGTTTGCACGTCGTGAGCGCAAACATTTGCTCGCCCATCATGGTTTCCATCCGGCTGCCCGCAGCCGGATCCAGCCCAAGACCTTCGCCGAAGTAGAAGGATTTATCAGCATGCTGCAGGGCGCTTGTGAGGATGCCAAGTTGCACACCACCCTCGAATTGATTCTTTCGCAATCGGACGACGGCCGCAAGGCGATGATTCACGCCCTGCTCGGCGAATTACGCGCCAATCAGGCGCCGCGGGAATTAATTGAAGCCTTTGTTTGCCTATTGGACGACGAGGTCGCCGAAAAAGCCTATGTGGTCATCCACAAATGTGAACGACCAGCAAACATGCAGGCAGCGTCCGTGTCCCCCGGTGCCGTCTGATCGGTTTTACTTCACCAATCCCATGCGTTTGGCGTTTTCGATATAGACCTTGCTGCGCTCGGCCATAAACGCGGCCATCTTGTCGACACCAATGTCGACCAATTCAAAGCCACCGTCGGCCATGCGTTTTTGAAAGTCCGGGTCCTTGTTGATGTCCAGACAAATGTCCGAGACCTGTTTGCGCATTTCGGCTGTGGCTGACTTCGGCAAGGCAATGCCACGATAGGCACCATCGACCCAATCGATACCCATTTCTTTAAAGGTCGGCACATCCGGAAATTGTGGGTGACGTTTTTCAGTCGCCACGGCGAGCACACGTGTCTTGCCCTTTTGCGAAATCGCCAGGGTGATATATGACATCGCCATACTGACGTGTCCGCCGATCAACGACGCCACCAAATCACCGGTTCCTTTGTATGGCACATAGGTGGTCTTGACACCGGCAACGCCATTAAACCGTTCGGTCGCCATATGGTTGGCCGAATTAGTTCCCGAGCCGGCAATGGTGATGCTTTCCGGCGCCGCCTTGGCGGCTTTGACCAAATCCTGATAAGTCTTGAACGGACTTTCACTGCGCACCACAATCGCATCGGGCGTGTAATGATAAAAACACACGTTCTGAATATCGTCGGTTTTGTATTGGACCTGCCCCTCGAGCGGCTGCAACACAATATGCGGCAGGTTGGTGCTCATCCACGTGTAACCATCGCCGGGAAAGGTATTGGTTTGAGACCACGCCAGCGCACCACCGGCACCCGGCTTGGATTCAATAATCATTTCCTGATTATATTTTTTGCGAAACACCAATTGCTGAAATCGTCCGGCGATATCGGACTCGCCGCCCGGCGCAAACGGGATAATGTAACGCACCGGTTTATCCGGATAGACGGCATAGGCCGCACCGCTTGTCATGGAAAAAATGGCCAAACCACATGCTGACAACAACGTCATATTGATCACAGTCGATTTCATGGTGTTTCCTCCTGGTGATTGTTGTTAACCTCGTCCATCTTGTTTTTGGCCGCCTATATAGGCGTTTATATAGGCGCCTATGTGGCTTCTGTCCGCCTGCTCTCCTGCCTTCTCTGCCTGCTACTTTTGTAAAGCCTCGGCGATCGCGCGCCCCACTTCGCTGGTACTCGCGGTGCCACCCATATCCGGTGTGCGCGGTCCGTCCACCAATACGGTTTCAATTGCCCGCACGATCGCCTCCCCCGCCGACTTGTGACCAAGGTGCTCAAGCATCATCGCGCCCGACCAAATCTGCCCAATTGGATTGGCAATGCCTTTGCCGTAAATATCCGGTGCGCTGCCGTGCACCGGCTCAAAACACGATGGAAATTCGCGCTCCGGATTTAAATTAGCCGACGGCGCGATACCGATGGTGCCGGTACAAGCCGGCCCCAAATCAGACAGAATATCGCCAAATAAATTCGAGCCGACCACCACATCAAACCAATCCGGATGCTGCACAAAATGTGCCGTCAAAATATCAATGTGGTATTGCGATGTTTTGATATCGGGATAGTGCGCCGACATGGCCTTGAAGCGTTCGTCCCAATAGGGCATGGTGATGGCAATACCATTGGATTTTGTGGCCGAGGTCACGTGTTTTTTATTGCGCGTGGCAGCCAACTCAAATGCAAATTTTAAAATACGATCCACGCCGCGGCGCGTAAAAATAGTTTGTTGCATACACATTTCATGTTCGGTGCCTTCATACAAGCGACCGCCAATTGACGAATATTCGCCTTCGTTATTTTCGCGCACCACCCAAAAATCAATGTCGCCCGGTTTGCGACCGGCGAGCGGCGATGGAATGCCCGGCATGAGTCGCACCGGTCGGACGTTGGCGTAAAGCTGAAACTGGCGGCGGATCGGAATCAGCAAGCCCCACAACGAAATGTGGTCCGGCACCGTCGGGAAACCCACCGCGCCCAAAAAAATTGCATCGTGATTGCGAATGCTGGCGAGCCCGTCGTCGGGCATCATCTTGCCGTGGGCGGCAAAATAATCACAACTCCAAGGCTTTTCATCGAACTGAAATTGAATGTCAAATTTGCGTCCGGCGGCTTCCAGCACACGTATGCCCTCCGGTACCACTTCTTTGCCAATGCCATCCCCTGCAATGACCGCGATTTTATGTTTGTTCATCGTAGGTTACCCATCCTGTATGCCGCGTCGTAAAATGATCCTTGGACGTTTTTACCACGGCGACCGATTGGTTTCAATGACGTTGTACAGGTCGCCAACTTCTGTCGGCCGTTGCACCGTGTCCGCCGCCTGGCTAGGGACACGTGCAACCCTTTTTACCATGTGGTGTCCATACCTGTCCCGCTTCCTGTCATCGAAAGCCTGCTATGAAAATCGACTTTGTCTCTGATATCGCCTGCCCGTGGTGCGCCGTTGGCCTGAATTCGCTGGAAGTGGCATTAAAGCGTATTGGCGAGGATATTCCAATCACCCTTACCATGCAGCCGTATGAACTCAATCCGGACATGGCCAAGGACGGCGTCGATGCCGGTCAATACCTGATGAAAAAATACGGCATGAGCGCCGAACAGCTGCAAACCAACCGTACCAACATCCGTGCGCGTGGTGCCGAAGTGGGGTTTACGTTTGGCGAGCGCTCCCGCGTCTGGAATACATTTGATGCACATCGTTTATTGCATTGGGCGGGCCTGCAAACACCCAATTTGCAACGCGAACTAAAACACGCCTTGCTGACGGCCTATCACACCGAAGGCCGCAATCCGGGTGCGACCGACGTGTTGCTTGATGTCGCCAAACAACTTGGACTCGATATCGAGGCGGCCGGGCGGGTCTTGGCCTCAGGCGAATTTACCGATGAGGTTCGAAGTGCCGAAACGCATTGGCAGCAAAACAGCATCAACGCGGTGCCATCAGTGATTATCAATGACCGCCATTTAATTCAGGGTGGGCAACCGCCGGATGTATTCGAGGCCGCCATTCGCAAAATTGCCGCTGAAAGTTAGCAGTTTGTGGAAATTCGCCGTTACCGACTTTATAGGCTGCAATCGCTGACGCCTCCCCCTTTGAAAAAGGGGGATTGAGGGGGATTTTGTCGGCCTTACCTCGATTTGGCCACTGCCAATCCCCCCTACCCCCCCTTTTTCAAAGGGGGGAAGCGAACGCTGCAACTTGAGTGTCATTTCGCTCATGGGCGAATAATGAATTTCAATAAACTGTTAGGTGTTGGGTGTTGGGTGTTGGGTGTTGGGTGTTGGGTGTTGG
>JAYTBF010000224.1:0-3850 GCA_043737175.1 Burkholderiales bacterium | reverse complement strand
TGCATATTTCCAACACCAATTTGATTGGCAAGCTCGAAGCCAGTTATCGTCTGGCGGAGGGCTACCGGGCCACGGTTGGCGCCGATTACCGCTCGATCGAACGGGTGGTGCCGGAGTCGCGGGTGGAAGAGGCGCTTGGTGGTTTGGGTCCGTTGCGCAGAAAAACCAATGAGACCGGTTATCGCTTTGATCTCCGCCGCAGCATGTCGGAAACCTTAAACGGCAGCATCGGTTTTTCCAGCAGCACCCGCAGTGGCTCGGACTGGACCAACCTGAGCACGCTTACCCCGACCCTGCCGACGCCGAACACGCCCGCCAATAATTTTTTGATCAATACCTATTGTGGAGGCCGCGAGTGTTACGGTCAGGTTTTGTCGGCAGACGCGATTCTGCAGTTGAACGCCAACACGCCGTTTCCGGTGCATATGGCGGATTTGAAGCGGGATAAATGGAAATTGTCGATTGACTGGACACCGCTTGAAAAACTCAGCGTGCAATTGCAGGCTGAAGAAGGCAAGGATAGAAATACCATGCCGGTTGACCCGGTGGCTGGGGGCAAGGGCTGGCGCCAGACCCGGATGGTGTTTTATGGCGTGGACGTTTCCTACGCATTGTCCGAAACTTGGAAGCTGACCGGTTACGCCTCGTTGGGCTCACAGACCAATTTTGTCAACCACAGCACCGGTTATGTGGCGGATATCAACAGCCGCAGTGGGGCCTATGGCTTGTCGCTGGCGGGCGAAGCAACAAAAAAATTGCAGGTCGGCAGTAATCTGTCGCTAATCAACGAAATCAACCGCTACGGTGCTGCCGCCAACACCGGAACCAGCGGTGACCGCCTGACCGGACTGATCGTGACCCAGCCGAACGCCAACAATCTGGCACAGGCCGCGGTGGGATTACCAAATGTCATTTATCGCCGGACGGTTTTTAGCGTGTTTGGCCAGTACACGCTCAACAAAAAATCCGATTTGCGTATGGACGTGTCATTCCAACGCGCCAAATTCGAGGACTGGATTTGGGGAACCGCCGCCAACCCGTTTGTTTTTTCAGACAACACCACGGTTAACCAGCAGGTCAATCAAAACGTGACGTTTGTGGGTGCCTCATACATTTACCGATTCTGATCAGTCCGAAACGAGTCTGACAGGAGAGAACGGCTGGTGTCGGCGAGACACGATTGGCACACCGTTTTGATCGGCCTGACACGTTTATAGACGGGATCTGACCGAATGGAAGTCTTGCAAGCAGACGTGGTGATCATTGGCGCAGGTGGGGCCGGCCTGCGTGCGGCGATTGCAGTTGCCGAATCAGACCCGACACTCACCATCGCCTTGATCTCGAAGGTGTATCCGATGCGCAGCCATACGGTCGCGGCGGAGGGTGGCTCAGCCGGTGTTGTGCAGTCGCACGACAGCTTGGAACATCATTTTCACGATACCGTCGCCGGCGGTGATTGGTTATGTGAGCAGGACGTGGTCGATTATTTTGTTGCCCATTGCACCGAAGAAATGGTGCAGCTCGAACACTGGGGATGCCCGTGGAGTCGCAAGCCTGACGGACACATCAACGTGCGCGCGTTTGGCGGCATGAAAATAGAGCGTACCTGGTTCGCCGCCGACAAAACCGGCTTTCACATGCTGCATACCCTGTTTCAGACCTCGATCAAATATCCGTCGATCAAACGTCTGGATGAACATTTTTGTGTGGAGTTGCTGGTTGAGGACGGACGTGCGCAGGGCGCGGTCACCATTTGTATTGCGACCGGCGAATTCACAATGATCGAAGCCAGATCGGTCATCATCGCCACCGGTGGTGCCGGCCGGGTATTCCGCGAGAACACTAATGGCGGCATCGTCACCGGTGACGGCATGGCGCTCGCGTACCGGCATGGGGTGCCGCTACGCGATATGGAATTTGTCCAATACCATCCGACTTGTATGCCCGGCACCGGCTTACTTTTCACCGAGGCCTGTCGTGGTGAAGGCGGGTTCTTGCTGAACAAGGACGGTTATCGTTACCTTCAAGACTATGGTCTGGGCCCGGCCCAACCGAAGCCGGTCAATAAGGCAATGGAACTGGGGCCGCGTGACCGGTTGAGTCAGGCGTTTTGGCATGAGCAACAAAAAGGCCGCACCATCGACGGCCCGCACGGCTCGGTGGTCCATTTGGATTTACGTCACCTCGGTGAAAAATACCTGCGCGAACGGCTGCCGCAAATATATGAACTCGCTGAACAGTTTCTTGGCGTCGACCCAGCCAAGACACCGATTCCGGTACGACCGGCTGTGCACTACACCATGGGCGGCATCAATGTCGACGGCAAATGTGCGACACCACTGGCCGGTTTGTTCGCGGTTGGGGAGTGTTCGAGTGTGGGAATTCATGGTGCCAATCGGCTCGGCTCCAATTCTCTCGCCGAACTTTGTGTGTTTGGCAAGGTTGCCGGCGAAGCGGCGGCACAGTATGCAAAGTCGGTGGCACCGCGTGCGTCGTCGGATTCATACAAAACATCAACTTTGTACAAACAGGCCGAGGCGGCGCGGCAAAAAGCCATGCATATCGTCGACAAAGGCCGAGGCACCGAGCGTATTGCGACGCTGCGCCGCGAAATGGCGGAAACCATGGAGCAGGGTTGTGGAATATTCAGAATGGGTGACGAAATGCAGCGGACTTGTGACAAGCTTGCCGAATTGCGCCAGCGATTCAAGAATGTGAACGTTGAAGATAAGTCGCGTGTGTTTAATACCGAGTGGCTACTCGCCATCGAACTTGGTTATCAACTTGAAGTCGCACAGGCCATCGCGATTTCGGCTTTGCATCGCAAGGAATCACGTGGTGCCCATCAACGATTGGATGGGTTTACAAAACGCGACGACGTGAATTATTTGAAACACTCGTTGGCCACATTTGCTGGTGACCTGCCGCCGGTGATCTCCTATGGCAGCGTGACGATTACCCATTCGCATCCCGCCGTTCGCGCCTATGGCGCGGCGGGGGAGGCCGTTGATGCGGGCAAAACGGCTGGCGCACCAGGGATGCCGGCATGAATACCAACGAGGCCAAAATCGTCATTGAAGTCCTGCGTTATCGACCGGAACAGGATGTCGAGCCGGTGTGGCAGGCGTACGCGGTGCCGTTTACGGATGACATGTCGGTGCTGCAGGGCCTGCAGTACATCAAGGACGAACTCGATGGCACACTTTCCTACCGGTGGTCGTGTCGCATGGCGATTTGTGGCAGCTGCGGCATGATGGTGAACGGCATTCCAAAGCTGGCGTGTCAAACGTTTTTGCGTGATTATTTTCCGGGCGGGGTGCGCATCGAAGCGCTGGCGCATTTTCCGATCGAGCGTGATCTGGTGATCAACATGAGTGATTTCATCACCAAGCTGGAGAGCATCACGCCCTACATGGTTGCGGAAACGCCACGCGAATTGAGTGCCGGTGAAAATTTGCAAACACCGGAACAACTGCAACGATACGAGCAATTCAGTGACTGTATCAACTGTCTGCTTTGTTACGCGGCGTGTCCGCAATATGGTTTGAACTCAAAATTTATCGGCCCCGGTGCGATGGTCTTGTTGCATCGCTACAACATGGATTCGCGTGATGCCGGTAAGGACCAACGTATGCCGCTGGTGCACGCCGAGGAAGGCGTGTTTAATTGCACCGCTGTCGGTTATTGCTCCGAAGTTTGTCCAAAAAAAGTTGATCCGGCAAACGCGGTCAACGTGAATAAAACCGAAAGTGCCAAGGATTATTTTCTGCGCTTTTTGCCGTTTATTGCCCCGAAAGGTTCGGACAAAGGAGCGGGGAAATGAGTGCGCGCCGACCCTATCAACGTCCGA
>JAYTBF010000223.1:0-9264 GCA_043737175.1 Burkholderiales bacterium | reverse complement strand
GGACGACCAGTTTTTCCAACGCGCCCGCGTACGCGACCATATCATCTTGTTTTAAGGCAATTCGGCCGAGCATTTTGAGCAGATCTTCCGATACTGTTTTTCCGGCTTTCTCATCGGCGGCAATCGCCGCGTCCACTTCAGTTTTAGCAGCGGCAAAGTCGTTGGCAAGAAACAGTGATTGAATCAATATTTGCCGGGTTTGCGCCTGGGTTGCGCCCTCCTTAATTGCGGTTGCGGCCCATTTTGCGGCTTGTTTGTAGTCTTTGAGGTTGTAATACGCGCCGGTTACCGCTTCCGCGTAAATGGCGCGATCCGTTGCGCTCAGGCGACCGGTTGCAAACACCAATTCGAATGACGTCGCCGCAACTGCGTATTGTTTGACTGCCAAGGCGGATGCGCCACGCATACGTTCCATGACAAAAATTTCATATGGTGTTTTATTGGTAATCAGGTCGACTTCGGCAAGTTTTGCAAGTGCCTCGTTAAACTGTTTTGCCTGAAGTTTTTCCTGGGCAGCCACCAACAATTTAGCGACTTCAGGCCTTAGTGTGTCTTTGTTTGCGTCGGGCGCGGCGGCGGCATCCGCTTTTTGTGCGTACACCGCCACGGGGGTGTGCATGGCCAAAATGCCCCCGACAGCCGCCAGTGATAAGGAAACAGACAAGGAGGTGATCAAACGACTTGGCTTGGAAATATTCATTGGGCTGATCTCAGATTAGTGAATGGCTGAAAAAACAGTGGAGTAGGGTTATTCGATTGACACGGACTGCGCAGCGATAGGTTGACGAGTTATGGCACCATAACAAAAAAAGGGCTTAGTCGGTTGACTAAGCCCTTGATTTTTTGGCGTCCCCAGCGAGATTCGAACTCGCGTTACCGCCGTGAAAGGGCGATGTCCTAGGCCTCTAGACGATGGGGACACAGTCGTCAAACTACTGATTTTCAAATGATGTGGTGGAGATAAGCAGGATCGAACTGCTGACCTCTTGCATGCCATGCAAGCGCTCTCCCAGCTGAGCTATACCCCCACAGGCAAGAGCGAGATTATAGCGTGATTAGCGGCGCAATGCCAAGCGCGAAATTGTGGATTTTTAAGATTTCCCGGCAACTTGCTGTAATCGGGCCAGAACTTCATCTCTGCCTAATAGCGCCATGATGGTATCGACGCCGGGTGTTTGGGTTTGTCCGGTCAAAATGACCCGCAGCGGCATCATCAGTTGCGGCATCTTCAAGCCGTGCGCGGAAATTTCGTCTTTGATCAGCGCGCCCAGGCTGGCTTTGTTCCAGTCAACGGCCTTTAATCCTGTCGCCAAATTATGAATAGCTGGTTTTGCAGCATCCGTCAGGTGTTGCGACAGTAGCGCGGACGCAATGGCCGGCCGCACATAAAAATAATGCGCTTGTGCCGCCATTTCCACCAGCGTTTGCGCCCGGTCGCGTAGCGCCTCCGCCACCAGAGCAGGGGGCGGGCCGTTTGCCACCGGTATTGCGGCCTTGTCCAGGAATGGCGTCAGCAAGTTGCCGAGTTGATCGCCGGACATTTTTTTGATGTATTCGTGATTCAGCCAATTCAATTTTTCAGTGTTGAATTGTGCCGCCGACGGCGTGATGTGATCGAGATCAAACCATTGGCAAAACTCTGCCATGGTAAACATTTCACTGTCGCCGTGCGACCATCCCAGCCGCGCCAAATAATTGACGACCGCGTCGCGAACATAACCGTTTTGCGGGAAATCCATTACCGACACGGCACCGTGACGCTTCGATAACTTTTGGCCGTCGTCGCCCAGAATCATCGACAAATGCGCATACACCGGAATGGTCGCCCCCATGGCGGCAAGAATATTGATTTGCCGTGGTGTGTTATTCACATGATCATCACCGCGAATGACGTGGGTGATTTTCATATCCCAATCGTCCACACAAACACAAAAATTGTAAGTCGGTGTGCCATCGGCGCGGGCGATGATCAGATCATCCAATTCGTCATTGGCAATGGCAATTTTGCCCTTGACCGCATCGATCCAACTGACCACACCTTCCATTGGGTTGGCGAATCGAACCACCGGCTGAACGCCAACTGGTATCGGCGGCAAAGTTTTGCCGACAGCGGGTCGCCAGGTGCCGTCGTAGCGGGGTTTTTCGCCGCGCGCCCTTTGGGCTTCGCGCAAAACATCCAACTCCGCTGACGGCATGTAGCAGTGATAGGCGGTGCCTTTGGCGAGCATGTCGACCAGGACTTCTTTGTAGCGCGCCATCCGCTGCATTTGAAAAAAAGGGCCCTCGTCGTAATCGAGTCCAAGCCATTGCATGCTGTCGAGAATCGCCTGTACCGCAGCCGGTGTCGACCGCTCGACATCGGTATCCTCGATTCGCAGAATAAACGTGCCGCCAAAACGGCGGGCAAACGCCCACGCAAATAAGGCGGTGCGGGCACCACCAATATGAAGATAGCCGGTTGGGCTGGGAGCAAAACGGGAGCGAATGGTCATGGTTTATTGTGAATGGGTGAAAGGGTGAGCGGTGAAAAAGTGAACGGGTGAACGGGTGAACGGGTGAACGGGTGAACGGGTGGGCAAAATCGCCAGCCGATACGACCACGGCCCGTCTCCAGGAAATCCGTCGATTTCACCAGTTCACTTCTTCACCCATTGCAAACACAGGGAACAAATGAGCAAACACCCGCTACATTTTGGGAAGTGTCACGCCCTGTTGACCCTGATACTTGCCGCCGCGGTCCTTGTAAGACGTTTCACATACTTCGTCGCTTTCAAAAAACAACACCTGCGCCACGCCTTCGTTGGCGTAAATTTTTGCGGGCAGTGGTGTCGTGTTTGAAAACTCCAGCGTGACATATCCCTCCCACTCCGGTTCAAAAGGTGTGACATTGACAATAATGCCGCAGCGGGCATAGGTGGATTTGCCAAGGCAAATGGTCATCACATTGCGCGGGATTCGAAAATATTCCACGGTGCGCGCCAGCGCAAATGAGTTGGGTGGGATGATACAAAAGTCGGCAGTGATATCAACGAATGAATTCGGATCGAAATTTTTCGGATCAACAATCGTTGAATTCAGATTTGTGAACAGCTTGAATTCGTTGGAGCAGCGGATGTCATAGCCGTAGCTTGAGGTGCCGTAACTGACGATACGCCGACCATTTTCTTCACGAATCTGTCCGGGTGAAAACGGCTCGATCATTTTGTGTTCGGTGGCCATGCGGCGAATCCATTTGTCACTTTTGATGCTCATTACACGCCTCTTGAATTGATCGAACGAAAGACGCAGTTTAGCAAACGCGGATGTTTTGCTGCGGCGATGATATTGCTGCAGGGCTCGCCACGCCTTTTTGGGCTGAATGTTTCGCGCAGCGCCCGACCAACACCACCGCTGCCACACGCCAATGCCGGTGCTGCGGCCCTGCGTATAACTGCCAAGACCGTCGATCCTTTGAATTTTCCGGTCGGCAAGCGTATTTCGTGCCAAAAAATAGCGAACTTATCCGTGTGAAACTCTTGATTTGACGTGCAATTTCAAGCATTTTTGTCTCAAAACGCCCATCAATTCTTGGCTTTTAAAACTTCATGTGTTACATGAAGTTGTTTCCATACAAATGGACAGTTGCAGTGCTTTAACAAACTGATTTTTAAGGTGATTTCTCTAAAAAAAAATATCACTTGCACATTGGTTTGTCGCGATATATTGTGTTGCTAACCCAAGCGGACACTACATCTTGTGGATATTTCTGTTCCTAACCCCCCTCAAAAGGTTGGGACGCGCGGTGGATTAGTTGTGGATAACTTTCTACAACGATCACCGCCCTCGGCATCTCAGGCACGCCTGAAATTCGCCAGAAATATTCATGTCTCAGCTCGTCCGCGTTGGTAAGTAATTGATATTCAACAAAAAAATAGATACCACAGGAGACAACACATGAGACTCGGAACCGACATTGATCCGGTGAATCCGCTCGTCAACCCCAAGTTATCCACCGGCAACACTGATTCGGTCGAATCGCGTTACATGGACTACAAGATTATTCGTCGTAACGGCGCAGTGGCGTCGTTCGAACCACAAAAAATTGCCGTTGCCGTCACCAAGGCCTTTATTGCCGTGAACGGCAGCCAGGAAGCTGCCTCGGCCCGTATGCGCGATCAGGTGCAGCAAACCACCAGTGCGGTGGTGCATGCGTTATTGCGTCATAAGCCGTCTGGTGGCACCTTCCATATTGAAGATGTGCAGGATCAGGTTGAGCTGGCGCTGATGCGCGGTGGCGCCCACGAAGTCGCCCGTTCTTATGTGTTGTATCGCGAGAAACGTAACAGTGAACGCGCCGCAGAGAAAGCAGCAAAATCACAGGACACACTGGCGGGTGTCGCCATCATCAATGTCACGGTCGCCGGCAAAAAACGCCCGCTCGATGTGGCCGCGTTGACGGCATTGATCGAGTCCGCCTGTGAAGGGCTGGGTAATTTTGTCAATCCAAAACTAATTTTTGACGGCACCCTGCGCGATCTTTACGACGGCGTGCCCATTGACGAGGTGTTCAAAGCCGCCACCATGACCTCACGCGCCATGATTGAGCGCGACCCGGCCTATAACAAAGTCACTTCCCGCTTGTTGATGCATTCGATTCGCCGCGAAATTCTTGGTGAAGAAGTCAGCCAGGCGGACATGGCGACACGTTATGCCGAATATTTCCCACAGTACATCAAGAAGGGCGTGCAGGCTGAATTGCTCGACGAGCGCATGGGGCACTACGACCTCGCGCGTTTGGGTGCAGCACTCAACGCCGAGCGTGATACCCAATTCACTTATCTTGGTCTGCAAACCCTCTACGATCGTTATTTCATTCATATCGAAGAGGCACGCATCGAATTGCCACAAGCTTTTTACATGCGCGTGGCGATGGGCTTGGCGCTGGGTGAAGTTGATCGTGAAACACGCGCGATCGAGTTCTACAATATTTTGTCGACCTTTGACTTTATGTCATCGACACCGACCCTGTTTAATTCCGGCACCCGCCGTTCGCAGTTATCGAGCTGTTATTTGACCACCGTGTCCGATGACCTCGAAGGAATTTATGAAGCGTTGAAAGAAAATGCGTTGTTGTCCAAGTTTGCCGGTGGTCTGGGCAACGATTGGACACCGGTGCGCGCACTCGGTAGTTATATCAAAGGCACCAATGGCAAATCACAAGGCGTGGTGCCCTTCCTGAAAGTTGTAAATGACACTGCCGTTGCGGTGAATCAGGGTGGCAAACGCAAAGGCGCGGTTTGTGCCTATCTTGAAACCTGGCATCTCGATATTGAAGAGTTTTTAGAACTGCGCAAAAACACTGGTGATGATCGGCGCCGTACCCACGACATGAACACCGCCAATTGGATTCCTGATTTGTTTATGCGGCGTGTGATGGAAGGCGGCGACTGGACATTGTTTTCGCCATCAACCACACCGGATTTGCACGAAAAATTCGGCAAGGAATTCGAAATTGCCTACACCCGCTACGAAGAATTGGCGGAGCGCGGCGAAATCAAGCCATCGAAAAAAATCCCGGCGCTGACCTTGTGGCGCAAGATGTTGTCGATGTTGTTTGAAACCGGCCATCCTTGGATTACGTTCAAGGACCCGTGCAATATTCGTTCGCCACAAAACCACATTGGTGTGGTGCACTCATCCAACCTTTGCACCGAAATCACCCTCAATACCAACGAGAGTGAAATCGCCGTGTGTAATTTGGGCTCGGTGAATCTCGTTGCGCACATGATAGACGGGGTTGGCAACGACAGTGGTAAAAAAGTACTCGACCACGACAAACTCAAACGCACCATTACCACCGCGATGCGCATGCTCGATAACGTCATTGACATCAATTACTACGCCGTTGCCAAGGCGCGCAACTCCAATTTGAAACACCGTCCGGTCGGGCTCGGCATCATGGCGTTTCAGGATTGTTTGCACGAGCAGCGTATTCCTTATGCGTCGCAAGCGGCGGTGGAATTTGCCGACCGTTCGATGGAAGCGGTTTGTTATTACGCATATTGGGCTTCAACCCAATTGGCCGAAGAGCGCGGCGCCTATTCGACCTACAAAGGTTCGTTGTGGGATCGTGGCATTCTGCCGCAGGATTCGCTGGATTTGTTGCGTGAAGAACGCGGTGGTTATGTTGATGTCGATATGTCGTCGTCGATGGATTGGGATGCCTTGCGCGCCCGTATTCGTCAACACGGCATGCGCAATTCCAATTGTGTCGCCATTGCCCCGACCGCCACCATTTCCAACATTGTGGGTGTGTCGGCGTGTATCGAGCCGACTTACCAAAACTTGTTTGTGAAATCGAATCTGTCGGGTGAATTTACCGTCGTAAATGATTATTTGGTGCGTGACCTGAAAGCGCGTGGTTTGTGGGATGAAGTCATGGTGGCCGACATCAAATATTTTGATGGTGCGTTGGGCCAAATAGATCGTATTCCTGCCGAATTACGCACACTGTACGCAACCGCGTTTGAAGTCGATACCAAGTGGGTGATCGAAGCGGCATCACGTCGCCAAAAGTGGATCGATCAAGCGCAATCACTCAACATCTACATGGCCGGTGCTTCGGGCAAAAAACTCGACGACACCTACAAGCTGGCGTGGGTTCGTGGCCTCAAAACCACCTACTACCTGCGCACCATGGCAGCCACCTCTGCTGAAAAATCAACCGGACGTGGTGGTGAACTCAATGCGGTCGCCATCGGCGGCGGATTTACGCAGGGTGCGTCGGCACAAAGCGCCAATGTGGGTAGTGCGGGTGCCGGTGATGGTGCCGCCGACGGCGCAAAATTTTGCTCGATTGATGATCCGGAATGTGAGGCCTGTCAATAAATGGTCGATGCTGTTCGTCACAACGAACGGCAAGCGGCATAACAATTTATAACAACAAACGACGTATCCACCACCCGCAGCAGTTTCTATCATCACCAACGAGAGAGGATTAAGAATGCAATTTCATATCTTTCAAGATGCACGATTCGAGTGGCGCTGGCAACTTTCCAACGATGAAGGCAAAAAGGTCGCCGATTCTGGGGAAGGTTATCGTGAGAAGGACGACTGCCTCGAATCTATCGCGCAGACACAATGTTGCGATGATGCCTTGGTACTTGAAAATGTCACCAGCCTGATGGATACCGAAATGTTGCAAATGCCCGGCTTGTTTCATAAACACTGAGTCGTGGCGGTTGGACAAGAACAGAAATTTTGAAACACACATGCCACAACCCATTCGCCCCCTCACCACCGCAGTCCGATTGGTGCCGGGGCGAATGACTTCCACCTAAAAAAACATAACTGAACGCATCAAGAGAACCGGAGCCAAATATGTCACTGACCTGGGACGATACCCCATCCGCCACACCGGCCAACACCGTACCGCCGCCACAGCGCGTGTTGCCGCGCCAGCCAGACGCGTCGCGTGCAGCCGATCGCCCAACGGAAACCAGTTCAGCCAAAAGCCGGCCAATGCTCGACGATTTACCGAATGCACCGCCGATGGATGATGTGGATCCAGCGATTGACGCACGTTTTTCACGCGTGCGCGCTGAAGAAAAACGTGTCATCAACGGCAAGTCTGACGTTAACCAACTGGTGCCGTTTAAATACAAATGGGCGTGGGACAAATATTTGTCCGGTTGTGCCAATCACTGGATGCCACAAGAAGTCAACATGACGCGTGACATCGCCACCTGGAAAGACCCGAACGGGTTGACCGATGACGAGCGATTGATTGTCAAACGCAATCTGGGCTTTTTTGTTACCGCGGATTCACTCGCCGCCAACAACATCGTGCTCGGCACCTATCGCCACATCACCGCACCGGAGTGCCGCCAGTATTTGTTACGTCAGGCATTTGAAGAAGCGATTCACACCCACGCCTATCAATACATCACCGAATCACTTGGTCTGGACGAGGCGGAGATTTTTAACGCCTACAACGAAATCAAATGTATTCGCGACAAAGACCGTTTCCTGATTCCGTTCATTGATATCCTCTCCGACCCGAATTTTAAAACCGGAACGTTTGAAAACGATCAGGCGCTGCTGAAGTCGCTGATTGTGTTCAGCTGCATCATGGAAGGCCTGTTCTTCTACGTCGGCTTCGTGCAAATCCTCTCACTCGGCCGCCAAAACAAAATGACCGGCGCCGCCGAGCAATACCAATACATCCTGCGTGATGAATCGATGCATTGCAGCTTTGGCATTGATTTGGTCAACACCGTCAAGCTCGAAAACCCACAACTCTGGACCAATGAATTCAAAGCCGAAATCGAAGCTATTTTCCGCAAAGGTGTCGAACTCGAATACGCCTACGCGGAAGACACCATGCCGCGCGGCGTGCTTGGCCTGAACGCGCCGATGTTCAAAGAGTATTTACGTTTTGTTGCGAATCGCCGTGCGCAGCAGATTGGGCTGGATGTGTTGTACCCCGGTGCCACCAATCCATTCCCATGGATGTCGGAGCTGATTGACTTGAAGAAAGAGAAGAATTTCTTTGAGACGCGTGTGATTGAGTACCAGACGGGTGGGGCGTTGAATTGGGAGTGATCGGAGAAAAATTTGACTGATCCTTATATAGACATTGAGCAAATTGCCCAAACACGCGCGTACTCGGTAAAGCGTGTGGTTCGTGTCAAGGATCAGGCTATCTTTGCTCGCAAGACGCTCATGCTCCCAACTGAGGGGGCGGTAGCGAGGTTCCAGAGCGAAGCGCGAATTCTATCTAGACTAGACCACCCAAATATCGTTCGAGTAGTCGATCAGCAGCTCAATACAGCCCCGTATTTTGTTGTTACGCCACTTTATTCGAGTGATCTCAGGTCGTACCTACAGCAGAATCTGCCGCTAAATGATGAGTCGCGGAGAAAAGTATTTGGACACCTTCTTGACGCAGTGGAGTATGCCCACGCCCAAGGTGTGATCCACCGCGATCTAAAGCCCGAAAACATCCTGCTGAACTCCCCGGATGAGGTCGTTGTTATAGATTTCAACATCAGTCTGGAGAGAGCCGAGTGCATGCGGTACACCATGACGGGAGAACGGTTGGGAACCCCGCTCTATCTCGCTCCGGAGCAACTAAGAGATGCCAAGCATGCCGATGAGCGTGCCGACATCTACAGCTTAGGCGTCATGAGGTTGACCGCAAATTCCGGATACGAACGATAGCAGGATAATCCTGTTATTGGAGGAATGGAAATGAAGCGATTACCGAAGCAGAACTACACACTG
>JAYTBF010000222.1:0-3852 GCA_043737175.1 Burkholderiales bacterium | reverse complement strand
GAGGCAAAGAAACGTCTCTTCCATTCCTTCAACCGTAGATCCAAAGTCGCCGCCTGAAGCAAAACAGTTTCAGACGCATCCTACGATTGGAAAATACTTCGAGCCCGCGCGGCCGCTGCAACTTGCGGCAGCACTCACACCGCCATTCACGGCCAGTTTGACGCATCTGCTGGAAACGTTGTGGCCGCCAAGCGGGCGGCCGAAACAGCGCGTCGTGAATTTGATTTTTCGAAAAGACTGCCGATAGATAGGGCATCTCCATCACCTCAAACATCGAACTGGAACGAAGCATGTCCACAAATTCGCCCATGCCCCTGATTACCTATGCGCCGGTTGTGAACCGGCATGGCACCGTGGTTGGGGCGCATTTTCGTGTGCATGCGCAGGCCTCGATCATTGTCATTATCGAATCGGAAGGCAGGCGTGCGGCGTTGGTCGTTGACGAACTGATCGGCCAACATCAGGTCGTGGTCAAAAACCTGGAGACCAATTATCAGAAGGTCGAGGGTGTTTCCGGGGCAACGATTCTTGGCGACGGGAAAGTGGCCTTGATACTGGACGTCAACCAGTTTACAAAATCTTAACCGGCGTCAGTTTTACCTTACGATCAACACTGCCCGGTATAAAACCGGCGCGGGCAAACAGCTTCGTAACGGGCATTGCCACCAATTTCAACCTGCGCACCTTCGGTTACCCGATTACCCGCCCCGTCCAGTCTGACGTTCATGGTGGCCTTGCGACCGCAGCGGCAGATTGTTTTCATTTCCTCCAGATCATCGGCCAGGGTCAGCAAGGCTTTTGAACCGGGGAATGGTTGTCCCAAAAAGTCGCTGCGCAGTCCGTAACATATGACCGGGGTTGCCGAGGTATGGGCAAGGTGATGAAGTTGCGTGACTTGTTGTTCCGTCAGAAACTGTGCTTCATCAATCAGAATGCACGATGGATTCGTTTTTCCGGAATAGATCGCGGTGAAATCAGTTGCGTCCGAAAACGTGGCAGCGGGCCGGGTCACGCCCAAACGAGAAGTCACATTGCCAACCCCGTAACGATCATCAACACTGGCCGTATACAGATCGGCGGACTGGCCGCGTTCTTCGTAGTTATAGGCAACCTGCAATAGTGCGGTGGATTTGCCGGCATTCATCGCGGCGAATCGAAAGTAAAGTTTTGCCACTGTCGAAGTCTCTAAAATTTGTCAGGCTGAACTTTAGCGCAAAACCGCCTTGGTGCGACCGAAGATATTTTCGACTTACATCGTGCGGACGACGCCGACGACCAATCCCTCTATATCCAATGTTTGTTTGGACAGATCAACAACAATCGGTAAAAAATCCGGATTCTCGGCAATCAGGAACGCCTGTTTGCCTTTGACTTTCAGGCGTTTCACCGTCGCGTCGCCTTCAATCCGTGCCACCACAATCTGGCCGTTACGGGCATCGGATGTGCGGTGCACCGCCAACCAATCGCCGTCCATGATGCCGATATCTTTCATGCTCATGCCACTGACCTGCAACAAATAATCGGCACGCGGTTGAAACATCAATGGGCTGACCGGATAACGACCCAGCACATTCTCCTGGGCCAACATTGGTGTGCCGGCGGCGACTTTGCCAATGAGTGGTAGTCCGAACTCTTCATCATTGGCGGCGACATCATCACCCATAATGCGAATACCACGGGAGGCGCCCGGCATCATTTCGATGGCACCTTTTCGCGCCAGCGCACGCAGGTGTTCTTCGGCGGCGTTTGGAGAGCGAAAACCCATCGACGCACACATTTCGGCGCGGGTCGGTGGCATGCCATTTTCAGCAATCCACTGTTTTAGGAAGTCGAGAATTTCTTGTTGGCGGGTGGTTAAATTTTCCATAACTGTCTTTTTATACAGTTTTCTTGCAATTAGCAAGAAATATTTTTTGTGGATTTTTGTTTGTTACAGAAATCTCGCTGAAATCAATGGAAAAATAGCGCAATAGTGCGTTTTCATTTTGGCTTTCACAAAGGATTAAAAATGCGATTTACGTTTTTGTTGGCATCGATTTTAACGGCGCTGCTTGCGTCGTTTGCCGCATCCATTCATGCTGCTGAATTATTGGCCGGTCCGATGGTGGGGGCAACCGCCATGCGCCAGGTCAAAATTTGGGTGCAGGGAAATGGCGTTGGTACGGCCGCGGTTGAATATTGGGATGTGAACGCACCAAAAACCGTGTTGCGTAGCAAGCCGGTCAAGATGGAGGACGATCATGATCATGTCGCTCAATTTACGTTGGCTTTGTTGGAGCCCGGCCGTCGCTACGGGTATCGGATTTTGATGAATGGACGCGAACAAAAAGTCCCGCAGTCTTTGGCATTTAGTACCCAGCCTTTGTGGCAGTGGCGTACCGATGCACCGGATTGGAAGCTGGCATTTGGTTCCTGTTCATACGATAACGAAGTTTTGTATGATCGAACTGGCCGTGCCTACGGCGGTCCACCGGAAAACAAACGCATTTTTGACCTGATGGCCAAACAACAGCCCGACCTGACGCTTTGGGGTGGGGACTATTTGTATTTCAGGGAAGTCGATGAGGATAGCGAAGCCGGTTTGCGTTATCGCTGGCGGTATGCCCGTTCCATTGCTGAGCAGCAGGGCTTGTTGCGCACCGGCTCGCATATTTCGATTTGGGACGATCACGAATTTGGCCCGAACGACAGCAACAGCAGTTATCCGCTGAAAGGGGAGGCGCTGAATTTGTTTAAACGATATTGGCCGAATGCGTCATTTGGGTTGCCAGAAACACCGGGCACCTTTGGTGTTCAGCGTTTTAACGATGCCGAAATTTTCCTGCTCGACAATCGTTATTATCGTGACAGTGATAAATTGCAATCCGACGATAAATCCATGCTCGGCGCGGCGCAATTGCGCTGGCTGAAAAATGCGCTGTTGTCTTCGGTTGCGCCTTTTAAAATCATCGTGTCTGGCAGCCAGGTTCTAAACGAAGTCAACCGATTCGAGAGTTGGACACGGTTCCCAAAAGAGCGGGCCGACTTTTTGAAGTTTGTTGCCGACCACAAAATTGACGGGTTGATGATTTTTAGTGGTGATCGCCATTTCACCGAGTTGCTCAAGTCGGATCGGGCGGGCACATATCCGCTCTATGAATTGACCTGTTCAGCGCTGCTGTCGGGGGTGCCGTCCAACCTCGACACCGAAAAGGCCAATACACAGATTGTGCCGGGTACCTTTGTGGCCGATCGCAATTTTTGTACGGTCGATTTCACCGGTGCGCGCAATGAGCGAAAAATCACCATGCGCAGTTTTGCCAATACCGGCGAACAAAATTGGCAACATGAAATTAAATTGTTAGACTTAAAAACACCAAAATAGCTGTGTCATTTTTTGGTCCGGGTCACAAGGCCACCACCCAATAACATCAATGCCATCGCCCAAAATAGCGGTGACAATCCGAACGCTGCACCGACCGCGCCGAAAATCATCGGCATGACGGTTTGTGAGCCGTTGATGAGGGTGGTGCGCAGGCCGATTGCTTCGCCCGATCTGCCGGCCGGCACGGACTCGTGCAACAGGGTTAGCACCATCGGTTGCGGCGCGCCCAGGCCGAGTCCCAGGCCAAACATCAATACCATCAACATTCCAATGTGATCGGTAAACGGAATCAACAGAAAGCTGACGCCGGCCATCAGCAGTGAGAATTTCAGGATCGGCCAGGGTGCGACTCGATTGACAATAAATGGCATGGCCAGGCGAACAGTGAAGGTGGCGGCGGCAAATGCACCCATGACAATGCCAATTTCCGAGGCGGACAAACCAATCGACGAGCCATGGATCGGAATGGCAAACCCGTACACATCCCA
>JAYTBF010000221.1:0-3852 GCA_043737175.1 Burkholderiales bacterium | reverse complement strand
AGAATGGCGACACCGGTGTATTGCAAACCATTCCCGCACTCGCCATGCTGGCGGTGTTGATTCCAATCACCGGGCAGATCGGTTTTTTGCCGGCGTTTATTGCGCTGGCGATTTACGCGTTGTTGCCGATTGTCCGGAACACGCATAGTGGGCTGGTGCAAATTCCGCGTGGCATGAAACAGGCGGCGCAATCGTTGGGCATGACGCCATCACAAATTTTGCAAATGATTGAATTGCCGCTGGCGCGGCAAACCATATTGGCGGGAATTAAAACCTCGGCGGTAATCAGTGTCGGCACCGCCACCATCGCCGCCTTTATTGGTGCCGGTGGTTTCGGTGAACGTATTGTCACCGGCTTGGCGTTAAACGATCACGCCACCTTACTGGCCGGTGCCATTCCGGTGGCGCTACTCGCGCTCGTCATCGAGGCGGCGTTCAGTATTGGTGAACGCGCCGCCACACCGATCGCCTTGCGTTCGAACAATGCATCCTGACGACCTGGAGAAATTGGTGACCTGGGAGATGCCGTTTGGCAAATACCAAGGGCGATTACTTGCGGATTTGCCTGGAAATTATTTGCACTGGTTTGCGCGCAAGGGTTTCCCGGAAGGAGAGCTGGGTCGGTTACTGAATTTGATGCGCGAAATTGATCACAACGGGTTGTCGTATTTGTTGGATCCGTTACGGCGGTCGAACAAATAGAAAATTTTTGACGTGTTCAACTAAATTGTGTTGTTGGCAATACTGAAGGGATCGCGATGATATCCAAGAGAATTCGATTTGCCTTACTGCCATTGTTGGCATTGGTTGCCGGTTGTATTCCCATCCTTTTTCTCGATGAGTATGTTCCGGAGATGGCGGGCGGCACCATTAAGATGTCCAATTGCCTGGATGCCAAAAGAGTCGAGTACGCTTCACATGGCGTGGTACTGAGGTCAAGCCTCGGCAAAGGAAGAAATGGACATTTGTCACTTTCCATCGGACTTAGCATTCCATCTGGCATTACGGCCACACTGGAAGATCCGTTTGTGCGGGTTGCCACTCCGGCCAATGCGCAGGCAAAAAAAATCGACATTGCCGGCTTCAGTACCGGTGGTTTTCCTCGGCCGCCAATCCAACCATTAAAACCAATGGTGGGCGGCGAAACACTTCATGGGACAGTCAAACAGCCGCATTTTTTTAGTATATGGTTGTCGCTTGACGAGGCAATATTGGACGAATTGTCCGTTGTGTTGCCACGATTGGATATCAACGGCGAAAAGGTCGTCATCCCCAACATTATTTTTCGGCGTAATGTAAAAACGCACGTGATGGCCCCGCTGAATTGTTAAGCGAAATTTGTTGGGCGTTCATCTGCCAAACAAATCCGTGGGATTTTCGGTCGTGAAGCGATTAAATTACATCAAGCCGACGCTGCCACTTTGCTGATGCCCAACCGGTCGAGCGCGGCTGCGAGTTGCGCGACAGTGCGATCAACGTTGTGCCATTTTTCCAAGCCAAACAAACCGATGCGGAAGGTTTTAAAATCCGCCGGCTCATCACATTGCAGTGGCACACCCGCGGCGGTCTGTAATCCTTCGGCTAAAAATTTGCGGCTCGATTGGAGCTCGGCATCGTCGGTGTAACTGACCACCACACCCGGCGCTTTAAATCCATCCGCGGCGACGCTACGAATGCCGCGCTCTTCAAACAAGGCGCGCACTTTGGCACCGAGCGAGATTTGTTCATTACGGACTTTTTCAAAACCATACGCCTCGGTTTCGAGCATCACTTCGCACAACCGTGTCAGTGCATCTGTCGGCATGGTGGCGTGATAGGCATGACCGCCGCCTTCGTAGGTCTCCATAATTTGCATCCATTTTTTTAAGTCGCAGGCGAAGCTGGTGCTGGTGGTGGCATCAATCGCAGCACGGGCGCGCTCCGACAACATCACCATGGCGCAGCACGGTGAACTGCTCCAGCCTTTTTGCGGCGCGCTCACCAACACGTCAACTCCTGTGGCCTGCATATCGACCCACATTGCGCCGGAGGCAATACAGTCGAGCACAAACAACCCGCCAACCGCATGCACCGCATCGGCCACCGCGCGCAAATAGGCGTCGGGTAGCATCAAACCGGCGGCGGTTTCAACGTGCGGCGCAAACACCACGTCGGGACGTTCGGCAGTAATGGCTGCGACCACTTCGTCGATCGGCGCCGGTGTCCACGCTGCTTGTGGTCCCGTGCCAACACGACGCGCTTTGAGCACGGTGGATGCGGCGGGAATTTTTCCCATGTCAAAAATTTGGGTCCAACGATAACTAAACCAGCCGTTGCGAATCACCAATGTTTTTTTACCGGTGGCAAATTGTCGTGCCACCGCTTCCATGCCGAAGGTGCCGCTGCCCGGCACCAGTACCGCCGAGCGGGCGTGGTAGACGGTCTTCAACATGCGTGAAATTTCTTTCATCACGCCCTGAAAACGCTTCGACATATGGTTCAGGGAGCGATCGGTATAGACCACTGAAAATTCGAGCAGACCGTCGGGGTCAACGTTGGGGAGTAAGCCGGGCATGGGAAATCCTTAGGGGCGGGCGATGGTTGGTGATGATTGCTGACAGGGACTGTTGGGCTGGTGCGGCACGGCACGCGGGTAGTGGCTTGGCGTGCGGCGCGATGACCATACGATAACATGGCCGGTCGAGTCGGGTGGTGCCCCACAATTTTTAGTACAACAAGTTCGCGCCAAAGGCCGGTTGCTGATCCTTGCTAATGATGGATTCCCATGCGTCCAAGCTGTTGTGGCCCATTTTCCAGAAGGTACGGCAGCGCCGCAGGTACAGCAGAACGGCTTCTTTTTCACCGGCCTTGAGCATTTCATCGGCGAAGCCCATATTGGGGCCGAACGAATTCATCTGTGGTGAACCCATTGAGTCGGTAGAGGCAAACAAATGTCGACGCGCCGATTCCAAGTCGCCTCTGCGCAAGGCAATCCGACCGAGTGCGGAGTGGGCCTTGTGAATGGCGTTGCCATAATTCCAGTCGGTCTTGTATTTTTGGGTCAATGCCAGTTGCTCGATCGCCAGTCTGGCAGCAACATCGGTGTCTGGTTGAGTGGATTTCCACAGCGCGGCATCCCCCAGCGCCACCCATCGGGAATAAGGATCCTTGGCGGCAGCAAGTATGCTGTCGGCAGCCTGTGCACGGAAGGCGGCATCAACCGGCTTGTCCGGCTTAAAGTACGCGGCGTAATAGGGCCAATATCGATAACCGACATAACCCACGCCCACCATCACCAGCGATGCCACAGTCACTGCGACCACCACGACCATAGTTGATTTCATCATTGCTCCAAGAGCCAAGACGTGGCCGAATATAGCAGCCTTCAACAGCAGACAACACATTTTTTGACAATTGCGAAACAGAGTTTAATTTTAGAACACGCCTATTTATGGGCTATTTGCGGCATTTTGCTGTCAAAATACCCGCCAATAGGCGAGTTTGTTAAATGGATTTGCCGCTGCCACTGCGCGACATATCCCAACGCACACGAACCATTACGATAAAAATGCTGCAATTCATTGCCCAAAACCATTGATGCCACCTGCTTCCGCCCAAAGCTTGCAATACAAAGCCGCCATCGTGAATGAGTATCTTGCCTCGCTGCCGGAAGACCGGCGGGTAATCATCGAGGTTATCCGCAAAGTGATTCGCAAAAATTTGGACAAGGGTTATGAAGAGGGCATGCAGTACGGCATGATCGGTTATTACATTCCGTACTGAATGCCCTCTTCATATCCTTTATCCAAATTTTTGCGAATCACTTTGCGGATAACCTCGATGATTACCCGCCGGTCTTCCGGCAGCGAAGCA
>JAYTBF010000220.1:0-3857 GCA_043737175.1 Burkholderiales bacterium | reverse complement strand
CGCCGCCGTCAGCGTCGTCTTGCCGTGATCTACGTGACCAATCGTGCCTACGTTAACGTGTGGCTTGGTTCGTTCAAACTTGCCTTTTGCCATTTTCTGTCCTCGTCAAAAGTATCTAATTCAAAAATCAAAAATTATTTTTTGCTGTTAATGATGGCTTCGGCGACGTGTTTCGGCGCCTCGGAGTAATGCTTGAATTCCATCGTGTACGTCGCACGACCCTGGGTCGCCGAGCGCAGCGATGTGGAGTAGCCGAACATCTCCGACAACGGCACTTCCGCCTTGATGACCTTGCCGCCGCCACCGGAAATATCTTCCATGCCCTGCACCATGCCGCGGCGTGACGACAAATCGCCCATCACCGTGCCGGCGTAGTCTTCCGGGGTTTCGACCTCAACCGCCATCATCGGCTCGAGCAAGACAGGCTGCGCTTTACGCATGCCGTCCTTGAAGCCCATCGACGCCGCCATCTTGAAGGCGTTTTCGTTCGAGTCAACATCGTGGTACGAACCGAAATGCAGGGTCACCTTGACGTCCACCACCGGATAACCGGCCAACACGCCGTTGGGCAAGGTTTCGAGCAAACCCTTTTCCACAGCCGGAATGAATTCACGCGGCACCACACCACCCTTGATGGCGTCGACAAACTCAAAGCCTTTGCCGGATTCCTGCGGCTCCACTTTCAGGACAACGTGGCCGTACTGGCCGCGTCCGCCGGACTGCTTGACAAATTTTCCTTCGGCGTTTTCGACGGTGCCACGAATGGTTTCACGGTAGGCCACCTGCGGTTTGCCGACTGATGCTTCCACGCCGAATTCGCGCTTCATGCGGTCAACTATGATTTCCAGATGCAATTCACCCATGCCGGAAATAATGGTCTGGCCGGACTCTTCGTCGGTGTGCACACGGAAGGAAGGATCTTCCGCAGCCAAACGGCTGAGCGCAATGCCCATCTTTTCCTGATCGACCTTGGTTTTCGGCTCCACTGCCTGCGAGATCACCGGCTCGGGGAATACCATGCGTTCCAACGTCAAAATCGCGCTTGGGTCACACAAAGTCTCGCCTGTCGTGACATCCTTCATGCCAATGCAAGCGGCAATGTCACCGGCGCAGATTTCATCGATTTCCTGGCGGTTGTTTGCATGCATCTGCACGATGCGGCCAATGCGCTCTTTTTTTCCACGCACCGGGTTGTAAACCGTGTCGCCCTTCGACAAAATACCTGAATACACACGGACAAACGTCAATTGACCCACAAACGGATCGGTCATCAACTTGAATGCCAGCGCCGAGAATTTTTCTTTGTCATCCGCCATCCGGGTAACCGGATTTTCGCTCTCATCCATACCTTTAACAGGTGGAATGTCGGTCGGCGCGGGCATATATTCAATCACGGCGTCAAGCATGGCCTGAACGCCCTTGTTTTTGAATGCTGAACCACACAACATCGGCACGATTTCGCTCTTGATGGTGCGCTCGCGGATACCAGCCTTGATCTCTTCCTCGGTGAGTTTGCCACCCTCCAAGTACTTGTTCATCAACTCTTCATTGGCTTCAGCGGCCGACTCAACCATCTTGTTATGCCATTCATTACAAACATCAACCATGTCTGCCGGTATTTCACCGTAGGTAAACGTCACCCCCTTGTCTTCCTCGCTCCAGACAATGGCCTTCATCTTGACGAGGTCAACCAACCCCTTGTAATTCTCTTCAGCACCAATCGGCACCTGAAGGGGAACGGGATTGGCTTTAAGACGCGCCTTCATTTGGTCGTAGACCTTGAAGAAATTCGCGCCGGTGCGGTCCATCTTGTTGACAAACGCCAGACGCGGCACTTTGTATTTGTTTGCCTGACGCCAAACAGTCTCGGACTGCGGCTGCACACCACCAACCGCGCAATAAACCATACACGCGCCATCAAGCACACGCATGGAACGCTCAACCTCAATGGTGAAGTCGACGTGGCCAGGCGTATCGATAATATTGATGCGATGCTGCGCAAAGTTTTTGGCCATTCCGCTCCAAAAACAGGTGGTCGCCGCAGAGGTAATCGTAATGCCGCGCTCCTGCTCCTGTTCCATCCAATCCATCGTCGCCGCGCCATCGTGCACTTCGCCGATTTTGTGATTTACACCCGTGTAAAACAAAATGCGCTCTGTAGTCGTGGTTTTACCCGCGTCAATATGCGCCGAAATTCCGATGTTGCGATAACGTTCGATTGGAGTTTTGCGTGCCATTAAACTAACCTTCAATATCTTTCAAACGAAGCGGCCGAACAACAAGCCGCAACTTTTTAATAATCTGCCGCTTGCGCGACTAACTGGCAAATCGAAACACGGGCGCCACGGGATTCGCGATGTAGTCGGCCAAAAGAACTGCCCGACCACCCACCTCGCCCAGTACTTGACGCGCGTTAAATCAAATTGCGACTAGAACCGGTAATGCGCAAAGGCCTTATTCGCCTCAGCCATACGGTGAACTTCTTCGCGCTTTTTAATTGCCGCGCCACGACCTTCGGCCGCGTCAATCAACTCGCCCGCAAGACGCGCGCCCATTGATTTTTCGCCGCGCTTACGCGCCGCTTCACGAATCCAACGCATGGAAAGCGCCAAACGTCGAACCGGACGAACCTCAACCGGCACCTGATAATTTGCGCCGCCAACCCGACGCGATTTAACTTCAACCATCGGCTTTACAGCATTGATGGCTGTGCTAAACACCTCGATCGGATCTTTCCCAGACTTCTTCTGGATTTGATCCAAGGCACCATAAATAATGCGCTCGGCAACAGACTTTTTACCGGCAGTCATGAGCACATTAACGAACTTTGAAAGTTCGACATTTTTAAATTTCGGATCCGGAAGGATCTCGCGTTTGGGGACTTCGCGACGACGAGGCATGATTGTTTCCTCTTACAAATTGCTGAATAAATTGATAGGGGACGCTTACTTCGCGCCGCCGGCCTTAGGCCGCTTGGTGCCGTACTTGGAACGCGACTGCTTGCGGTCTTTCACGCCAGCCGTATCCAATGAACCACGCACCATGTGATAACGAACGCCCGGCAAATCCTTTACGCGGCCGCCACGAATCAACACAACCGAGTGCTCCTGGAGGTTGTGGCCTTCGCCACCAATGTATGAAATGACTTCGTAGCCATTGACGAGGCGCACCTTGGCGACCTTACGCAAAGCCGAGTTCGGCTTTTTTGGGGTCGTGGTATAAACGCGCGTGCAAACGCCCCGCTTTTGCGGGCTGTTTTGCAAGGCTGGCGACTTGCTTTTCACGATAACTTTGGTGCGCGGTTTGCGCATCAACTGATTGATAGTTGGCATAGGTAAATCCGCTCGATATGAATCGAATAGTGGTCAATGGCTAAATTTTTTCCTGCTCGAAACTTAGCCCAAAAAATGGTACGGGAAGTTTCGGGTTCTATTACAGGCCTCGTTGAAAAATTCCCGCGATCAAATCGGAGGACTGTATTTTTCGGTGAGCCTTACATTTTAAGGCGAAGCATAGGACGATGTCAAACACCAATTGAAGTTATTGTTGAATTCATTCAATATTTTTACAAAAAAGACTTTTTTCGCCAACATTGGCGCCTTCGGCAATTTGCAACGACTGAACCTCAAATGATAGAAAAGGAAAACCCGCCAAATGCGGGCTTTCCAGATCCAACTATTCGACAAACAGAGAATAGGCTAGCCCACTCTCTGTTGGCCCATTGGGGTGACTACTTACGCGGCTTCTTCTGTCGATTTTTCTTCGGTTTCGTCGATCACAAAACCAAAGTCTGCCGACGATGTTGACGCGCGTGGTCCAACACGCTTACGCGCACGGTGATAGGCCAATCCGGTACC